>CAZUKC010000117.1:0-6071 GCA_964620375.1 uncultured Ramlibacter sp.
ATGCGCAGGACCTACAAGCCAAGATCTGGCCGCTGGCCGTGCGCAAGATCAACGGCATCGGGCCCAAGGCCGAGGCGAAGCTGCATGCGATGGAGATCCGCACCATTGGCGAGCTGGCGGCGCGATCGCGTGAGGACCTGATGGCGCGCTTTGGTCGGTCGTACGGCGCCTGGATGCACGACGCGGCCTGGGGCCGCGACGACCGGCCGGTCATCACCGAGAGCGAGCCGGTCTCCATGAGCCGCGAAACCACCTTCGAGCGGGACCTGCATGCCAGCCGCGACCGCGCCGAGCTGGGGACGATCTTCACCGACCTGTGCGAGCGGGTGGCCGCAGACCTGATGCACAAGGGCTATGTCGGGCGCACCATCGGCATCAAGCTGCGCTACGACGACTTCCGCATCGCCACACGGGACGTCACGATCGACCACTACACCGCCGACGCGAAGACCATCCGCCAGGCCGCGGGTCAGTGCCTCAAGCGGGTGGACCTGTCACGGCGGCTGCGACTGCTAGGGGTGCGGGTGGGGAAACTGGCGCGGGCACAGGACGTGGCCGCGGGCCCGGGACCCTCTGCCGACAACGCTCAGGGCGAGGTCGCCGCAGAGGCGTCGGACATCCGCAACCTGGACCTGTTTCCCGAGCCCTGAGCCGGGATCCGCAGCGGTCCGCTCAGGTGCGCCTGTTTCCCGGATACGCCTGATAGACCCGCGCGCCGCCGTCGCGCCTGAGCAGCATCACCTGGTAGGGGTCCTTACGGTCACCATAGACCTTGCCGTCCATGCCAGGCGAACCTACGGGCATGCCCGGCACGGCCAGCCCGATGGCCTGCGGCTTTTCCTTCAGCAGACGATGGATCTCTCGCGCGGGTACATGGCCTTCGATGGCGTAGCCACCCACCATCGCGGTGTGGCAGGAACCGTACTTCGTATCCACGCCCAGCTTGGCCCGCATCGCGGTGTTGCCCGTGTCGTTGACCTTCACGGTGAAGCCGTTGGCCTCCAGGTGCACCACCCAGTCCTGGCAGCAACCGCAGTTCGGGTCCTTCCAGACCTCGACCAGGGGGGCGGCGGCCTTGGCCGTGGCGCCAACGGCGAACGGCGCGGCCGCCAGGGCGGCCATCGCCAGGAGCGAGCGGCGAGTACAGCCCCGCCCGGTGTCTCGGTTTGCCTTCATCACGATTTCCTCGCGTTTCATATGGCCGTCGCCAGTCCCCTGAGCCGACATCTCACTGGCGCGCGGTTCGCACGCTGGTGGGCAGCGCGCCCGGGTGGCTGGTGCGAAACGGGTTGATGTCCAGGCCGCCGCGCCGCGTGTAGCGTGCGTACACCGACAGGCGCACGGGTTTGCAGCGCGCCCGGATATCCATGAACAGGCGCTCGACGCACTGCTCGTGGAACTCGGTGTGGTTTCGAAAGCTCACGATGTAGCGAAGCAGCTGCCCTTGGTCGATCTGCGGGCCGCTATAGCGGATCTGGACGCTACCCCAATCGGGCTGGCCCGTCACTGGGCAATTGCTTTTGAGCAGGTGGCTCACCAGGGTTTCTTCCACCGGCTGCTCGTCGAAGGCGGCCGTGAGCAGATCCGGGTCGGGCGTGTAGCGGTCGCAGTCGATGTCCAGTCGGTCCAGGTTCACGCCCTCGAGCTCCTCGATCTTCTCGCGCTCGAAGGCCTCGGGCAGCACCAGCCGCACCCCCACGGAGGACGCGCTGGGCGCGCCGCGCCACACCGCTTCGCTGATGTCGGCGCGCAGGCGGTCGCGCACCTCGTCGGCCGACGCGAACCGGGTATTGCTGAAGCTGCCCAGGTACAGCTTGAAGGACTTGCTCTCGATGATGTGGGGCGTCTCGCAGGGCACGGTGAACTGCGCGATCGCCACCTGCGGCTTGCCCCGCGGGGTGAGCCAGGACAACTCGAACGCAGTCCACAGGTCCGCGCCGAAAAAGGGCAAGGCTGCGTGCAAGCCGAGTTCGGCGCGCTTGTCGGCGCGCGGCAGGGGAAACAGCTGCGAGGGATCGTAGCGGTCGGCGTAGACAACCGGCTTGCCCAGGGACGAATGCTCAGGGGTCGTCATCGTGTCACTCGAAACGCTGTTCGCGCAGCCACTTGGTGGCGATCCACTTTTCACCGGCCAGCACGGGCGCGCCGCCATGCAGGGTGCGGGTCGAAGGGTGAGGTCGGTCGTAGCTGAAAAACACCGCATTCCCGCGCTTGGGCGCGACCTCCAGCTGCACGTCGGGGAAAGTGGTTCCCCCGCCGCGCTCGGGTTCAGACAGGTACATCACCACCGTCGCCACCCGCTGGCCGCCACGGCGCAGGATGGAGGGCGTCCCCGGCTCGGTCGGCTCGAAATAGTCGTAGTGCGGCTTGTACTCGGCGCCGGGACGGTAATGCAGGATCTGCAGGCCTTCGCCGTTCTCGACGGGCCAGTTCAGGAGCCGCGCCAGCCGCGCCTCGATACGCGCCACCAGCGGGGTCTCACCGCGCTGGAAGAACATGCCGTTGCTGGTGCGGTCGTCGTTGACCTCTTCGCCACCGGTGCGGGTGGCCACCGTCAGTGAGCGGGCCAGGCGCGGACGCGCCAGGGCGATCATTTGCTCGCATTCCTCGTCGGACAGCAGGTTGCCAAACACCACGATCCGCGGGCTCACCATCGCCTGCAGCACGTGGACCTGCCGGTCACCTGCATCCAGGTACAGCGGCGAGCCGGCGAGGTCGGGCTCGGGCAGGGGCACCGGCGCCGACACCACGGGCCGCTCGTCCTGCGGCATTTGCCCCTGCAGCACCGAGGCCAGGGCCTCCCGCGCCACGGCATCGCTCCAGCCGGCAGCACGCATCGCCTGCAGCACTGCCTGGGGGGTGTGGCCCGCCTGCGACTGCTCCAGGATCCACTGCCGCAGCTCGGGCGTGACCGCCTGGTTGGCGGATTGCGTCGTCATCGCCCCATTTTCCGGCGAAACACCAGGCGATCGGGCTCGGACGCCGCCGCGTCGAAGACATAGCCCTCGAGGTTGAAGCCCTCGAGCTTCTTGGGTGTCGCCACCCGGTGGGTGATGGCGTAGCGGGCCATCAGGCCGCGCGCCTTCTTGGCAAAGAAGCTGATGATCTTGTAGCGGCCGTCCTTCCAGTCCTCGAACACGCACTCGATCACGCGCGCCTGCAGCGACTTCAGGTCCACCGCCTTGAAGTACTCCTGCGAGGCCAGGTTCACGACCACCGGGGTCTTGTCGGCGGCCAGCTGCTCGTTCAGGCACTGTGCGATGCGCTCGCCCCAGAACTGGTACAGATTGGCCGCTTGGCCCACTTTCAGGGCCGTGCCCATCTCGAGCCGATAGGGCTGCATCCAGTCCAGAGGCCGCAGCACGCCGTACAGGCCGCTCAGGATGGCCACATGCGACTGCGCCCACTCCAGGTCCGCCGGCTTGAGCGTGCGGGCCGACAGGCCGTCGTACACGTCGCCGTCGAACGCGAGCAGGGCCTGACGCGAGTTGCTGGCGGTGAACTTGGGGGACCAGGCCTCGTAGCGGGCCACGTTCAGGGCCGCCAGCTTGTCGCTCAGGTCCATGAGGGAGGCGATGTCCTGGGGCGACTTGCGTCGCAGGACCGAGATCAATTCGGCCGATGCGTCCGTGAAGCGGGGGGTCGTGTGGGGGACCGCACCCACGGGCGTGTCGTAATCAAGCGACTTGGCAGGAGACAGCAGGTACAGCATGGGCCAAGATTATCGGCGCCAGCCCCGGGCCAGCGCCCACTGCACCCCGGATGTCACCACCAACAGGGCTCCATAGGTGGCCAGCTTGCCGTCTTGGCCAAAAAACCACAGGCCCCCCCCCAGGACCCCCACCCCGCAGCCCGTCACGATGGCCGCCTGGCGCCAGAAACCGGTCACAATATGTTCCGGAGCGAGAAGAAAGCGAGCCGCCAGGGGCATGAGCAGTCCCAGCGAGACCGCCGGCGCGGCGAAGCCCAGAAGATGGACAAGGATGTCGAGAAGACCCATCGAAGGAAGGCTGCAGGCCGCTAAGTACTTGATAGAAAAAGAGATTTTATAATTCAGCCATGGCAGTCTGGGCCCTGGGCATCAACCACACGACGGCGCCGGTAGACGTCCGCGGTCGCTTTGCCTTCGCCATCGACCAGATCGCCCCCACCCTGCAGGGTCTGCGCCACTCCCTCGGCGGCCACAGCGGCAACGCCCCCGAGGCCGCCATCCTCTCCACCTGCAACCGCACCGAGATCTACTGCGCGGGCGAGCGCCATGCGCTTGAACCCACCATCGACTGGCTCGCCAACACCGGCGGGGTCGCCCCCTCGGTCCTGCGCTCGCACGCCTACACGCTGGAAGACGGCTCGGCCGCCCGCCACGCGTTCCGAGTGGCCAGCGGCCTGGACTCCATGGTCCTGGGCGAGGCCCAGATCCTGGGCCAACTCAAGGACGCCGTGCGCGTCGCCGAAGAGGCCGGGGCCCTGGGCACCACCCTGAACCAGATGTTCCAGCGCTCGTTCGCGGTAGCCAAGGAAGTGCGCACCGCCACCGAGATCGGCGCCCACTCCATCAGCATGTCCGCCGCCGCGGTGCGCCTGGCCGGCCAGCTCTTTGAAGATCTGGGCCAGATCCGGGTGCTGTTTGTCGGCGCCGGCGAAATGATCGAACTGGCCGCCACCCACTTCGCAGCCAAGAACCCCAAGGCCATCGCCATCGCCAACCGCACCCTGGAGCGGGGCGAGAAACTCGCCTCGCGCTTCGGCGGAGAGGTCATGCGCCTGGCCGACCTGCCGGCCCGCCTGCACGAATTCGACGCGGTGGTCAGTTCCACCGCCAGCCAGCTTCCCATCATCGGCCTGGGCGCAGTGGAACGCGCCCTCAAACTGCGCAAGCACCGCCCGATGTTCATGGTGGACCTGGCGGTCCCCCGCGACATCGAACCCGAAGTCAAGGCGCTGGAAGACGTCTACCTCTACACCGTGGACGATCTGGCCCAGGTGGTACAGACCGGCCAGGCCCATCGCCAGGCGGCGGTCGCCGAGGCCGAGGCCATCGTGGACGCCGGCGTCCAAAGCTTCTTGCACTGGATGAACCAGCGTCGCGCGGTGCCCCTGATCCGCCAGCTCAATGCCCAGGCCGACGAGTGGCGTGCCATCGAACTGGCGCGTGCCCGCAAGCTCCTGGCCAAGGGCGAGGACGTCGATGCGGTGCTCGAGGCCCTCTCGCGCGGCCTCACCCAGAAGATGCTGCACGGCGCGCTGGCCGAACTGCACGGCGGCAACGAGCAGTCCCGTGAACGCGCCAGCAACGCGATCGAGCACTTTTTCCTGCGCAAGGAACGTTAGCGGCGCACGAACGCGCAACGCCCGGCTCCTGCGGCTGCGGCGTCACGCCACGCCAGGTGGCACCTTCCGCCGGCCTGCGGTCCTTCCGCCCGAAACGGCCCGCACCCCTCCTGCCAGCGCCCTGTCCGACACGTCATGAAGCCCTTTCTCCGCCAGCAGCTCGAACGCTACCCGGTCCGCCTGCAGGAGCTCGATTTCTTCCTGCAGCAGCCCGAGGTGGCCCAGGACATGGAGCGCCTGCGCGCCCTCACCCGCGAACACGCCGAGGTCAGCGCGGTGGCCAGCCTGTACGCGCGCTACCGCCAGCGTGAAGCCGACCTCGCGTCCGCGCGCGAGATGGCGGCCGACCCCGAGATGGTCGACCTGGCCCGTGAGGAAGCGAGCGCGATCGAAGTCGAACTGCCCGCGCTCGAGGACGAACTGCAGCAGCGCCTGCTCCCGCGCGACCCCGACGACGTCCGTAACGTGTTCCTCGAGATCCGCGCTGGCACCGGCGGTGACGAATCTGCCCTCTTCGCCGGCGACCTGCTGCGCATGTACACCCGCTACGCCGAGCGCCAGGGCTGGCGCTGCGAGCTCGTGAGCCAAAGCGAGGGCGAGGTCGGCGGCTTCAAGGAGGTGGTCGTGCGTGTGGTGGGCGACGGCGCCTACGGGCGGCTCAAGTTCGAGTCCGGCGGCCACCGCGTGCAGCGCGTGCCCGCCACCGAAACCCAAGGCCGCATTCACACCAGTGCTTGCAC
>CAZUKC010000118.1:0-5986 GCA_964620375.1 uncultured Ramlibacter sp.
AAGTACACCCATCTGCGCAGCGCGGTGGTGTTTGGCGGTATGGACATGAAGCCGCAGACGCTGGAGCTCAAACGCGGTGTCGAGGTGCTGGTGGCCACGCCGGGCCGCCTGCTCGATCACATCGAAGCCAAGAACGCGGTGCTCAATCAGGTCGAATACGTCGTGCTCGACGAAGCCGACCGCATGCTGGACATCGGCTTCCTGCCCGACCTGCAGCGCATCCTGTCCTACCTGCCCAAACAGCGCACCACGCTGCTGTTTTCGGCCACCTTCTCGCCTGAGATCAAGCGCCTGGCCAACAGCTACCTCAAGGACCCGATCACCATCGAGGTGGCCCGGCCCAACGAGACCGCGTCCACCGTCGAACAGCATTTCTACAGCGTGGGCGACGACGACAAGCGCCGCGCCCTGGTGCAGCTGGTGCGCCAGCGCCAGATCAAGCAGGCCTTCGTGTTCGTGAACAGCAAGCTCGGGTGCGCGCGCCTGGCCCGCTCGCTCGAGCGCGATGGTCTCAAGACCACCGCCCTGCATGGCGACAAGAGCCAGGACGAGCGCCTCAAAGCCCTGGCCGCCTTCAAGGCTGGCGAGGTCGAACTGCTGGTGGCCACCGACGTCGCCGCGCGCGGCCTGGACATCAAGGACGTGCCCGCAGTCTTCAACTTCGACCTGCCGTTCAACCCCGAGGACTATGTGCACCGCATCGGCCGCACCGGCCGTGCCGGCGCCTCGGGCCTGGCGGTCACCTTTGTCTCGGGCAGCGACGGCCGACTGGTGGCCGATCTCGAGAAGCTCCTGAAGAAGAAGCTGGAGATCGAGGCCGTCGAGTTCGAGGAAGACCGCCCGCGTGGCCGCATCAACGACGGCCGCCGCACCTGGCGCGAACGGGGCGAGACGGGTGATCCGCGTGACGTGCTGGACGCGCCCCGCGGCCCGCGTGATGCACGCCCCGCCCGGGCGCCAGCCGCGCCGCGCGACCCCTTCTTCGACCGTCCCTACGAGGCCCCGGTCACTGACACCGCCGAAGTGCCGACCCCCGCCTGGGAAGCCGCCGCCAAGCCGGCCACCAGCCGCGTCTCGGCCAACATCAAGACCAAGCGCAAGGTCGCGGCACTGTTCAAGACCGCCGAATAGGCCTAGTCCCCGCCCGGTGCCTGCGCCTGCTCGCAGGCCACTTGGATCAACTCGTGGCGGGCCGGGTCGGCGTCTAGCCGCAGGGCGCTCAGGCACCCGCCCCACACACAGCCCGAATCCAGCGCCAGGAGGTCAGGGCGCAGCAGCACCCCCAGGGTGGACCAGTGTCCGCAGGCGATGGGTGTACCGGCGGTGCGCCGCCCCGGTACCTCGAACCACGGCATCGTGCCCGCAGGCGCCTGGTCGGGCGCCCCGGAGGCCTTCAGGTGCATGGTCCCGTCGGCGCTGCAAAAGCGCAGGCGCGTGAGCGCGTTGACCACCACACGCAGGCGGTCGGGCCCCTGCAGGCCATCGTCCCAGCGCGCCGGCTCGTTGCCGAACAGGTGCGTGAGGAATTCCTTCAGGCCGGCGCCGCGCAGCGCACCTTCCACCTCGCGCGCCAGCGCCATCGCCTGCGCCGCGTCCCACTGCGGCAGCACGCCGGCGTGCACCATCAGCACGCCCTGCGCCTGCATCGCCAGAGGCCGGTGCCGGAGCCACTCCAGCATCGCGTCGGCATCGGGCGCCTGCAGTACCGCCTGCACCGTGTCGCGGGGGTGTGGGGTGCGCAGCCCCTGCGCCGTCACCAGCAGCGCCAGGTCGTGGTTTCCCAGGAGGCACTGCGCCGCGTCGCCATAGCCCATGAGACGACGCAGCACGCGGTCGGAGTCGGGACCCCGGTTCACCAGGTCGCCCAGGAGGTAGAGGGTGTCGCGGCTCGGGGAGAAATCTATCTTTTCCAGCAGCCGGCCCAAGGGCGCGTCGCAGCCCTGGACATCGCCGATCAGGTAGAGTGCCATGGTGTCCGATTCTCCTCGTGAACGATGGATGTCCTGCTGATCGCGCTGTTGACCCTTCTCAACGGCGCGTTCGCCATGTCCGAACTGGCCCTGGCCGCCAGCCGCAAGGCCCGCCTGATGGCGCTGGCGCAGGAGGGTGATGCGGGCGCGCAGACCGCGCTGCGCCTGATGGAGCAGCCCACGCAGTTCCTGTCCACCGTGCAGGTGGGCATCACCTCCATCGGCGTATTGAACGGCATCATTGGTGAGGCCGCCTTCAGCGCCGGTTTGGCGCAGTGGCTGGCCGGCTTCGGTATCAGCCCCCGTCCGGCCGGCATTGCGGCCACCGCCATCGTGGTGGCCCTGATCACCTTCATCACCATCATCTTCGGCGAGCTGGTGCCCAAGCGCATCGGCCAGCTCTATCCCGAGACCGTGACCCGCTGGATGGCCCGTCCCATGGCCTGGCTGGCGCGCGTGACGGGCCCCTTCGTGTGGCTGCTGTCGGCCACCACCCAGGGCGTGCTGCGCCTGCTGCGCATCGACACCCGCAACACCCGCGCCATCACCGAGGAAGAACTCACGCACAGCCTGGAGGAGAGCGTCGATGCGGGCGTGATCGCCCAGCAGGAGCGGCAGATGGTGCAGAACGTCTTCCACCTGGACGACCGCACGCTCACCTCCATGATGCTGCCTCGCTCGGACATCGAATGGCTGCCGGCGGGGCTGCCGGTGTCGCAGGCCCTGGCCCAGGCTGGCCGCGACGGCGCGCACTCCTGGTATCCGGTGTGCCGCGGCTCGCTGGACGAGGTGGTGGGCGTGGTCAGCGTGGCGCGCCTGCTGGCGCTCAGTGGCGAGCAGGCGCAGCAGCCGGTCGAGACGCACGCGGTACCGGCGGCCTTCCTGCCTGAGACGCTGACCGGCATGGAGCTGCTGGAGCAGTTTCGTGCGCACTCTGCGCGCATGGTGTTCGTGGTCGACGAATACGGCGTGGTGCAGGGCCTGATGACGCCGCACGACCTGCTCGAAGCCATCACCGGCGAACTGCAGCCGGTGCAGCAGCACGAGGCCTGGGCCACCCGCCGCGAAGACGGCTCCTGGCTGCTCGATGGCCTGATGCCGGTGTCCGAGATGAAGGCACGGCTGGAGATTCGCATGGACCTGCCCGACGAGGACCGCGGCCGCTACAACACCCTGGCGGGCCTGTTGATGGCGGTGTGCGGTCACCTGCCGGTGGTGGCCGAACGCATCGAGTGCGCCGGCTGGGTGTTCGAGGTGGTCGACCTCGACGGCAAGCGCATCGACAAGGTGCTGGCCTTCCCGACGGCCTGAGCGGGCACCAGGCTCAGTCCAGCAGGGCCCGCCGCAGGGGCTCCACCCAGGCGCTGCGCGTCGGGTCGTACACCCCCGAGAAGTCCGACCCCCATTCCCACCAGGCCCAGCCGATGCCGCGGCGCTCGGCCTCGTCCCGTACGAAGCGGGCATAGGCCGCGCGCGAGGCGAGGTCGCCCGCACGGTAGGCCCCGAACTCCCCCAGGTGCACCGGGATGCCGTAGGTGCGGTTCCAGCGCATGGCGTCGTCCAGGGCCTGCGTGATCTTCGCGCGCTGGGCCTCGTCGCAGCAGGACGTTCCGGTGGGCAGGGGATCGGGCCGCCAGGTGACGCCCTGGTGGGTGAAGTCGAAGGGGTCGTAGGTGTGGATCGCGACGATCAGGAAGGGATCGGGCGGCAGCCGCAGGACGGGCAGGGCACGCGGGTGGTTCCACTGCCCTGGCCCGATCAGGACCACCCGGGTGGGATTGCTCGTGCGCACCGCGGCCAGCGTACGCGCGGCCAGACGGTTCCAGCGGTCGCCCTCCAGCGCGCCATGGGGTTCGTTCAGCAGCTCGAACAGCAGCCGCGGTGAGCGGTCCTGGTAGCGCCAGGCGATCTGCCGCCACAGGCTCACCAGGCGCTCCTCCAGCACCGAGGGGTCGACCGCGAACTCCCCGGGGTGCAGGGGGCCGCCGGTCAGCTGGGTGTAGTGGTGCACGTTCAGGATCACGCGCACGCCGCGTGCGAGCAGGGCGTCGATCACGCCGTCCACCCGGCGTGCGAAGGCCTCCTCGATGCGCGCGTCGGCGGTGGGTGCGGCATGGTTGCTCCAGCGCACCGGCAGGCGTACTGTCTGAAAGTGACGCGTGGCCAGAGGGATGAAGCGCGGCTCCAGGCGCACGCCCCAGTCGCCCTCGCGCGGGGCCTCCAGCATGTTGCCCAGGTTGATGCCGCGCCCCAGCGCGTGGGCCACCGCGCAGGTCTCGCGGCTCACGGCGTGGCAGTCCTGTGGGGTCGCTGTCGTGGCCGCCGGCAAGCCTGCAAGCCCGCAGGCCAGGACAGCTGCCACCCACCGAGCAGTGCGGGGCTGGGCCCCGCGCGGCGGCTGGACCGGGGTCGGGATGGTTAGGGTTTTCATCCTGATCATCCTGACGCTGAACTTGCTCGGCCGAGGTAACCTGCCGTGTCCAGAGCGCCTGAACGATTCCCTGGGCGACGCGGCGTGAGACCTCTAGGGTTTTCACTAGGGAAAACTGTACAGGCCAGAACAGTCATGGTTATTCCGCGCGGCCCAGAATTCGCATTGACCGTGCGTGGCCGTATGGGCCGAACGCCTGGGAAGAAAGAAACATGACGCAAGAGACATTTCCGCAGCTGCTGGTGGAGCACGCAGGCCGGCAGGGCGACAGCGCCGCGCTGCGCGAGAAGGAATACGGCATCTGGCAGACCCTGACCTGGTCGGCCCTGGCCACGCTGGTGGAGCAACTGGCCTGCGGCCTGCACCAGGCGGGCCTGGCGCGCGGCGACCACATCGTGGTGGTCGGCGCCAACCGCCCGCGGCTGTACGCGACGATGCTGGCCGCCCAGTCGCTGGGCGCGGTCCCGATTCCCCTGTACCAGGACGCGGTGGCCGCCGAGTGCGTGTTCCCGATCAACAACGCGAATGTGCGTTTCGCCTTTGCCGAGGACCAGGAGCAGGTGGACAAGCTGCTGGAGGTGCGCGAGCAGTGCCCGCAGCTGCAGTCGATCTACTACGACGACCCGCGCGGCCTGCGCAAGTACGAAGAGCCTGGCCTGGCCTCCGTGGACGCCCTGGCCGAACAGGGCCTGGCCTACGCCCGCCAGCATCCGGATTTCTTCCGCGCCGAAGTGGCGCGCGGACGTGCCGACGACGTGGCCGCGATGTTCTTCACCTCGGGTACCACCGGCACGCCCAAGGGCGTGGTGCACACCCATCACAGCCTGCTCGATCGCGCCCGTGCCGGCGCCGAGTTCGACCACCTGACCGCGCAGGAAGAAGTGCTGGCCTACATGCCGCCGGCCTGGATCGGCCAGAACATCTTCAGCTACGCGCAGTGGCTGGCCTGTGGCTACGTCGTGAACTGCCCCGAGTCGTCGGCCACCGTGATGATCGACCTCAAGGAAATCGGCCCGACCTACTACTTCGCGCCCCCGCGCGTGTTCGAGAGCCTGCTCACGAGCGTGATGATCCGCATGGAAGATGCCAGCGCCATCAAGCGCGGCATGTTCCACCGCTTCATGGACGTGGCCCGACGCGTCGGCCCCCAGCTGCGTGACGGCAAGTCTGTCGGCCTGCTCGATCGTCTGTCCTACGCCCTAGGCGACCTGCTGGTCTACGGCCCGCTGCGCAACAGCCTGGGCTTCTCGCGCGTGCGTGTGGCCTACACCGCGGGCGAGGCGATCGGTCCCGACCTCTTCACCTTCTACCGCGCCATCGGCATCAACCTCAAGCAGCTGTATGGCTCCACCGAGACCGCCGTGTTCGTGTGCATGCAGCCTGACCACGAGGTGCGCGCCGACACCGTGGGCGTGCCGTGCCGCGGGGTCGAGATCAAGGTGGCTGACAACGGCGAGATCCTGGTGCGCTCCTCGGGCCTGCTCAAGGAGTACTACAAGAACCCCGAGGCCACGGCCGAGGTGCTGACCGACGACGGTTGGTACCGCACCAGCGATGCGGGCTTCATCGACAGCCACGGTCACCT
>CAZUKC010000119.1:0-5902 GCA_964620375.1 uncultured Ramlibacter sp.
AAGCCAAGGCTGTTCTTCAGGATGTCGCTAGCTTCGAGGAGACCCAGGAGACTCTGGCATTGCTGAAGGTGCTGGCGCTGGGCAACCAGGAAATTGAGCAGGGCAAGCTCAGGCCCATCGCTGATGTGGCCAAACGGCTGAAGTCCAAAAAATCCGTTTCCTGATGGCGCCCCGCTTGCGGGTCCTGCTCACACAAGGCGCGGAGCACGACATCCAGTCGATTTACGACTACATCACGGAAGTTGATGGCCCCTTGCGTGCGGATCATGTGCTCGACGGCCTGGTCGCCGCCACAGACAAACTGGCCATCATGCCGCAGCGGGGAAGCTACCCGAGGGAGCTCCTGGCCCTCGGCATCAAGGAGTACCGACAAGTCTTCTTCAAGCCCTATCGACTCATTTACCGCGTCATGGCGCATGACGTGGTGGTGTATGTCGTGGCCGACGGGCGTCGGGACATGCAATCACTGCTGGCGCGTAGACTACTCGGCGCCTGACAGACGCGCGAGGAAGTTCTCAACTTCCTCGCGGACCTGGCGCTGGCTTAAACGCCTTCGACGATACGAATATCGCGAACCACCGCCTGGGTACCCAGCGCCTGCAGCGCCGCCTGATAGCCCTCGCTGGCATAGGCCGTCTGGGCCGCGGCGACGCTATCGAACTCAATCACCACCACCCGCATCATCTTGCCGGCCTCCTTGACCAATTGGGGCATGCCGCGCACGAGAAAGCGTCCACCCGCCGCCGCGATGGCGGGTGCCGCCAGACGGGCGTAGGCCGCGCGCGCGTCTTCGTCGTGGATGGCGTGGTAGGTGGTGATCCAGTAGGCCTTGGACATGGGGTCTCCTTGTCGTGGGTTCAGTGGGGCGTGCCGTCTTCGTAGCGACGACCGCGCTCGATCAGTTCCGGTGTTCCGATCAGGGCGTTGAGCCCCTCGAAATCGAGCATGCGGTCCTTCAGGGTGGCCGTCGTGCCCTGGGCGCGCAACTGGCCGTAGTAGTGCTGCAACGTATGCGCCACGGCCCGGGCAGTGCCCCCCGGGAAGATCACGATGCGATAGCCGCGCCGGCCCAGTTCGTCCGCCGACTGCACGGGCGTCTTGCCGCCTTCGACCATGTTCGCCAGCATCGGGATGCGCTGCGCGAAGCGGGCACAGGCTGCATCCATCTGCTCGGGGGTGCGCACCGCCTCGATGAAGAGGGCGTCCACGCCGGTCTCCAGGTAACGCTCGGCGCGTTCCATCGCAGCGTCGAAGCCCTCCACCGCTACCGCGTCGGTGCGCGCCAGCACCAGGGTCTGCGCGCTGCGCCGAGCGTCCAGGGCAGCGCGCAACTTGCCGCACATCTCGCCCACCGGCACCACGTCCTTGCCCTCCAGATGGCCACAGCGCTTGGGAAAGGTCTGGTCCTCCAGCTGGATCATCGCGGCGCCCGCGCGCTCGAACTCGCGCACGGTGCGCTGGGTGTTCAGCGCGTTGCCGAAGCCCGTGTCGGCGTCCACGATCACCGGCAGACGCACCCGCTCGGTGATGCGCGCCAGCGTGTCGGCCACCTCGGTCTGTGTGGTCAGGCCGATGTCCGAGCGACCCAGGCGGGTGTAGGCGATAGACGCCCCTGAGAGGTACAGGGCCTCGAAGCCGCTTTGCTCGGCGACCAGGGCGCTGAGGGCGTCGTAGACCCCGGGGGCCAGGAGCACGCGGGCTTCGGTCAGGCGTTGCTGGAGGTTCATGGAAGGTCTGTCGGGATCAGCGGGGAACAGGGGTGGCCGCGGCTTGAGCGGCGGTATTCGCGGCAGTGTGCGCCGCGATCCATCCGCCGGCCACCGCACTGAGCAGGCCGTTGCCGGAGAGGTAGCCCCACACCGCATCGCCCGAGACGCCGCGCGCGGCGCCGCCGGCGGCGAGCAGGTTGGGAAGCGGCCGGCCCTGGGCATCCAGCACGCGGCACTGTGCGTCGATGTCCAGCCCGCCCTGGGTGTGAAACAGCGCGCCCGTCACCTTGACCACGTGGTAAGGCGGGTCGAAGCGGTCCAGCGCCGAGTCGAGGGCGCGAACCTCGCAACCGATCAGGCGTGCCAGGGCGAGCTTGTCGGACGCGGTGCGCAGGGCGCCGGCGGCTTCAGCCTGCTGGAAGTCCGGGAAGGTACGGGCCAGGGCCAGCAATCGGGTGTCGAACACGTTCCAGGCCACCTGTCCCGGCTGCTGCAGCACACGCACCGAGGCCTCGGAGTAGCCCTCGGTCTCGTCGTGGAACCGCTTACCCCGCGCATTGAGCTGTATGCCGCCTTCGGCCATGACCGCCCAGGTCATGAGGATGCCGTGGGGCACCACCCAGGACCCGTGGCCCTGGTAGCCGGTGAGGTCCGCCAGGCGCGCGCCGAGCTGGCGTCCCCACTGGATGGCGCTGCCGTCGTTGCCCACATGGCCGCCGAAGGTGGCGCCGCGCATCTCGGGCAGGAGCTCTTCGACCATCGCGGCGTTACCGCCGAACCCGTTGCAGGCCAGGACCAGGGTGTCGCAGGCCAGTTGCTCCAGCTGTCCGTCGGGACGACGAAAGCCCAGGCCGGTCACCCGTCGTGCCTCGTCGACGTACAGCTCGCGTACGGTCGCCTGGGTCAGGAGCATGACGCCGGCGTCCTGCGCCGCACGCTCCATTTGCGCAACGAAGGACGCGCCGGTCTTCTCGGGCGTGGCGTGCATGCGGTGCGCGCTGTGACCGGGATAGAGGAAGCCACCTAACACCTGCAGCGTGATGCCGTGGCGTTCGGTCAGGCAATCCAGCGCCGGCGCGATCGACTCGGTGTAGGCCTGCACCAGGTGGGCGGCGGCACGGCCCTTGGCCTTGTCCTGGATGTCCTGCGCAAAACGCTGCGGGCTGTCGTCGATCCCCGCTGTACGCTGCACCTGCGTGCCGGCCGCGGGAATGAAGCCCGAAGACAGGGCGGTGGATCCGGATGGGCGCTCGTCGCGCTCCAGCAGTACGCAGTCGATGCCGGCATCACGCAGGGCGATTGCGGTCATGAGGCCACAGGCGCCCGCGCCGACGATGGCCACCGGCAGGCGCGGCGCCTCGGGCTGCAGCTGCGAGGCGGGCAGCACGCGCGGGGCCTGGCCCGAGCCGGCGGCCTCGGAGACGGGGGAGTCGACAGCCGGGGGCATGCGGGCAATCAGGGCGGCGGGCGGGTCAGGCTGTCGGGCGGTGCAGGTACTGGCCCGCCGGCTTGCCCAGGATCTGCCCGTTCTCGCAGATCAGATTGCCACGCAGGAAGGTGGCGTCCACGTGGGCGGAAAGCTCCAGCCCCTCGAAGGGCGTGTAACCCTGGGTGGAAGGCGAATCCTTGGCATGGATAGTCCAGGTGCGGTTCGGGTCGACCAGCACCACGTCGGCGTCAAAGCCCTCGGCGATATCGCCCTTGTGGTTCAGGCCATAGCGCTGCGCCGGGTTCCAGGACAGCACGCGGGCCATGTGGTTGTAGCCCATGCCCCGGCGCGTGCCTTCGCTGACCAGTGCCGGCAGCAGGTATTCGGTGCCGCCAAAGCCGCTCTTGGCCATCCAGATGTTGCCGAAATAGCGCTTGGGAACCTTCATCTCCTGGCGGCAGCACGCGTGGTCGGACACCACCCAATCGAGCTCGCCCTCGAGCAGCGCCTGCCACAGGAACTCGACGTCCTCGCGCGGGCGGATCGGGGGGTTCACCTTGGCCAGTTCAGCGGCCTTGGAGGTGATGTCCAACATCAGGTGACCGATGGTGACCTCGCGCTTGAAGTCGATGTGCGGGAAGACGTCGGCCATCATCATCGCGGCCTGCACCGCCTTGCGCGAGCTCAGATGCAGCAGGTTGATATTGGGCAGCGCGGTCTCGTTGGCCAGGTAGCTGGCGATGAACACCGCCAGGCCCTCGGAGTGCTGGGGCCGCGAGGCACTGTAGGCAGCCAGGCCCTTGAGCGACTTGTCTTTCTCGACCAGCTTGGTGTAGGCGGTCATGATCTCGGCGGTCTCGCAGTGCAGGGACAGCGAGATCTGATGGGCCTTGTCGGGCATCTGTTCGCGGGCGGCCTGGATACCGCGCATGATGAACTCGAAGTGCGCGAGGTCGTAGCGCTCGTCCTCGCCGATCATCAGGAATTCCTTCTGCGTGTTCGAGGCGCCGTGCAGGCCGTGCGAGCCATAGAACATGAAGATCTTGAAGCTGGACACCCCGTGCTTGTCGATCAGCATCGGGATTTCCTCGATGTGCTTGCGGTCCATCGGGGCCAGGTGGTAGCCGTAGTCCACGTGGAAGCGGCCCTTGGAGATCTTGAGCACCTCGGGGTAGAACTTGGCATAAGGGCCGCCCTTGTTCAGGTAGTACTGGCCGGTGCGGAAGTAGTTCAGGCTGGAGGTGACACCGCCGATGGCCGCGGCCTTGCTCTCGGTCACCGCGTCTTCGGCCAGGGGCGAATAGATGCCGCTGTGCATGTGCGCATCGACCACGCCGGGGAAGGCCAGGCGGCCCTTGCCGTCATAGACCTTCTTGGCCTTCTTCACGTCAATGCCGGGCGCGACCTTGACCACACGCTCGTTGGCGATGGCGATGTCGCCCTCGTGCACCACGTTGCCGTGGGGGCGCACGACGCGTACGTTTTTAATCAGGAGGTCGTAGGGGAACTGGCTCATGGAGTCTCCAGGGTCTTGGAAGGAATGCGCGCGCGCAGGAGGTTGAAGAGGCCGCCGGCGTTCACCATCGCCAGCAGGAAATCGGGTACGGGATCGCAGGCCAGGCGGCGCCCGTCGGCCGTGACCACGGCGGGTGCCCCTGCGGCATGCAGGTCCAGGCGGACGACCTCGCCTTCCGCCAGGGTCTCGGCCTCGGGGCAGGTGAGCAGCAGCAGACCCAGGTTGTAGGCGTTGCGGAAGAACAGCCCGCTGTAGGACGGCGCGATGACGGCGGCGACCCCCAGATGGCGCAGCGCGCCGGCGGCCTGCTCGCGCGAGGAGCCGATGCCAAAGCCAGGACCAGCCGCGATCACGTCGCCCGGGCGCACCTCGCGGGCGAACTCGGGGCGCAGCGCCTCCAGGCAGTGCGGAGCGATGCCGTCGATGCCCAGCTTCATATAGGCGCCCGGGGCCAGCACGTCGGTGTCGACATCGGCGCCCAGACGCCAGACGCGGTGCAGGGCCGCCGCGGGCACCCGCAGGTCCTGGTGCGTCACCGGCCCGTTCATGCGAGGACCTCCGCCACCATCTCGCGCGGATCGCAGATGCGGCCAGCCACCGCCGAAGCGGCCACCGTATAGGGCGAGGCCAGGAAGACGCCGGTGTCTGGCGATCCCATGCGGCCACGGAAATTACGGGCAGTACTGGAGATCACATGGCGCGCCTGCGAGAGCGAACCGCCGTAGCCCGCACAGGCGCCACATGCCGTTGCGCCCACTTCGGCGCCTGCATCGCGCAGCACCTGCATCAGGCCCTCGCGCTCGGCCTGGGCCTGGTCCTGCTGCGTGGCCGGCGCGACGATCAGGCGCACGCCCGAAGCCGTACGGCGCCCGCGCAGCACCTGCGCGGCGGCACGCAGATCGTCGATCTTGGCGCCGGTGCAGGCGCCCAGGTAGGCGACGTCAATGGCGGTGCCTTCATGCCGGCTCACGTCGCCCGCGTTGGCGGGGCTGTGCGGCGCCGCCACCTGGGGCGCGAGGGCCGAGGCGTCAAAGACATTGCGCTCCATGGGCGCGCCGTCGTCGGTGCGCCAGTGCGACAGGTCGCCCAGCGCCGACGGGTCCACACCCGCGGTACGCAGCCAGTCCCGGGTAGTCTCGTCGGGCGCCACCAGACCCGCCTGCGCGCCCAGCTCGGCGCTCATGTTGGACAGCGTCATGCGCTCGTTCATGGACAGCGCACGCACCGCCTCGCCGCGAAACTCCAGGG
>CAZUKC010000120.1:0-5885 GCA_964620375.1 uncultured Ramlibacter sp.
GGCTACCCGGACGACATGGTGATCGGCACCCTATCGGGCTCGGGCACCCTGGGCCTTTTGATCCCGCCTTCAATCATCATGATCGTCTACGGCGTCGCCGCAGACGTCTCCATCGCCAAGCTGTTCATCGCCGGCATCATCCCGGGCCTCCTGCTGGCCCTGCTCTTTTCGGGCTACATCATGCTGTGGGCGCTGCGCCACCCCGAGCAGGTGCCACCGCGCGATCCGCCCTTGAGCCTGCGCGAGAAGCTGCGCGCCTCCAGCAGCCTCATTCCGGTGGTGATGCTGATCGCGGCCGTCCTGGGCTCGATCTACACCGGCATCGCCACCGCCACCGAAGCAGCGGCGGTGGGCGTACTCGGTGCCCTGGTGCTGTCGATCGCGCAGGGCTCGATGACGCGCAGCGTCTTCTGGCAATCGCTGATGTCGGCCACCCGCCTGTACTGCATGATCGCCCTGATCCTGGCGGGTGCAGCCTTCCTCACTTTGTCCATGGGCTACATCGGCCTGCCGCGCCACCTCGCCGAGTGGATCGGGAGCCTGGGCCTGAGTCCGTTCGCGCTGATCATGGCGCTCATGGTGTTCTACATCATCCTGGGCTGCTTCCTGGATGGCATCTCCATGGTGGTCCTCACCATGGGCGTGCTGATGCCCACCATCCAGAAGGCCGGCATCGACCCGATCTGGTTTGGCATCTTCGTTGTGCTGGTGGTCGAGATGGCGCAGATCACGCCGCCGGTGGGCTTCAACCTGTTCGTGCTTCAGGGCATGACCGGACGGCAGCTGCCCTACATCGCCCGGGTCTCGATGCCGATGTTCTTCCTCATGATCGCAGCGGTGCTCCTGGTTTACTTCATGCCAGGCTTGGTCACCTGGCTACCCACGCAGATGAAGATGTAATCGAGCGGGACGCCTGAGCCCTGCGGCAGCGCGCGTTACCATAGCGGGTTTGCACCGCTTGGACACTGCGTACTTTCGTATGGGAACAGACCTGCTCGAACGTTGGGGCGAACCCACCCTGCTGGCCTTAGGGGGCTTGGTCATCGGCCTGGCCTTCGGCCTGTTCGCCCAACGCTCGCGCTTTTGCTTTCGCACCGCCGCCATCGATCTCGGACAGGGCCGCATCAGCGAGCGGCTCGCGATCTGGCTGCTCGCCTTCGCGTCGGCCATCGTGGGCGTCCAGGCCCTGGCCCTGGCGGGCGGTCTCGACATTGGCGCCGTGCGGCAGATTGCCGCACCGGCCAGCCTATCCGGCATTCTCGTGGGTGGCTTCATCTTCAGCGTCGGCATGGTCATGACCCGGGGCTGCCCCACCCGCCTGCTGGTGCTCGCCGCCACCGGCAACCTGCGGGCCGTGGTCGCTGGGCTGGTCTTCGCTCTGGCGGTGCAGGCCTCCATCTCGGGCGCGCTGGCGCCCCTGCGTTCGGCGATCTCCGGCTGGTGGATGGTCGACCCGGGCCCGACGCGCAACCTGCTCTCGGCGGTCGGCCTGGGGCCCGCGGCCGGACTGGTGGCTGGACTGGCCTTGATGGCGGTGGCGGTGGCCCTCCTGGCGCGGCAGCGTGAGCGCCAGACCCATCGCTGGGGCTGGATCGGCGGCCTGGGCGTCGGTCTGGCCGTCACCGCCGCATGGGCCTTCAGCCAGGCGGTGGCGCGTGTCTCCTTCGAGCCCGTGCAGGTGCACGGCCTGACCTTCAGCGCGCCATCGGCCGAATGGCTCATGCGGCTCGTGCAGTCCCCCTCGCCCAAGATCGACTTCGAGTTCGGTCTCCTCCCGGGCACCATCGTCGGCGCCTTCCTCGGCGGGCTGATCGGACGTGAGCTGCGGCTCGAGAGCTTCCACGAAGCGGTCTCCATGCTGCGTTACCTCGCGGGTGGCGCCATCATGGGATTCGGTGCGGTGCTGGCCGTGGGCTGCGCGGTCGGCGCGATCATCACCGGCGGGGCCCTGTTCGCGCTCACGAGCTGGCTCACCCTGGTGGTCATGGTGGCCAGCACGATGCTGGTCAGCCGCGTGATGGACTGACACCGGGTCGATCATGACCCGGCGGCAACCGCCCCTGCCCTGGCTCGAGCCCGGCGAGCCCTTTCCCGACGCCCGCCTGGCCTGGGGCCCAGACGCCCCCGCGCCGGGCCTGCTGGCCGCCGGCGGCGAACTGGACACCGACACCCTGTGCCGCGCCTACCGCGCGGGCATCTTCCCCTGGTTCAGCCAAGGGCAGCCTATCCTGTGGTGGAGCACCGACCCGCGCATGGTGCTTTTCCCTCGAGAATTCCGGCTGCACCGCTCGCTGCGCAAGACCCTGCAGCGCTTCGTACAGGATCCCTCCTGCGAGGTGCGCTTCAACACCGCCTTCGACCACGTCATCACTGCCTGCGCCAACCACGCGCGTGAGGGCCAGGACGGCACCTGGATCGTGCCCTCGATGGTGCAGGCCTACCAGGCCCTGCACCGCGCGGGCGCGGCCTACAGCGTCGAGACCTGGGTGGACGGCGCCCTCGTGGGCGGCCTGTACGGCGTGGTCCTGGGACGGGCGGTCTTCGGCGAATCCATGTTCACCCTTGCGCCCGACGCCTCCAAGATCGCGCTGGCGGCCCTCGTGGCCTTCTGCCGCGCCCATGATGTCGAACTGATCGACTGCCAGCAGAACACCCGACACCTGGCCTCCCTGGGCGCGCGCGAGATCCCGCGCAGCGACTTCGTGACCCGTGTCGAGCGTCATGCCTCGCAGACGCCCCTGGCATGGCGTTTCGATTCCTTATACTGGCGCGAACTCCTGCCGCACGACCCGCCTGCGTGACCCACCTCAAGGACCTTCCGCTTCAGACGCTGCAGTTCTACGCCACCGCGCCCTACCCCTGCAGCTACCTGCCGGGCCGACAGGCGCGGTCCCAGGTCGCCACCCCCAGCCACCTCATACACAACGACGCCTACTCGGAGCTCGTCACCAACGGCTTCCGACGCAGCGGCATGTTCACCTACCGGCCCTACTGCGACGGCTGCCGAGCCTGCGTGCCGCTGCGCGTGCGCGCCGCCGACTTCAAGCCCGACCGTAGCCAGCGCCGTGCCTGGGCGCAGCATGCCGGCCTGCAGGCCCGCGTGCTGAAGCTGTGCTTCGTGCCTGAGCACTACCACCTGTACCTGCGCTACCAGACCGGCCGCCACTGCGGCGGCGGCATGGACCACGACAGCATCGACCAGTACACCCAATTCCTGCTCCAGAGCCGCGTCAACTCGCGGCTGGTCGAATTCCGGGACACCGCCCCCGACGGCAGCGCCGGGGCCCTGCGGATGGTCTCCATCCTGGACGTGTTGGGCGACGGCCTCTCGGCCGTCTATACCTTCTACGAGCCCGACGCCCGCGCCAGCTACGGCACCTACAGCGTCCTGTGGCAGATCGAGCAGGCCCGCCAGTTGGGTCTGCCCCACGTCTACCTGGGCTACTGGATCGCCCAGAGCCCCAAGATGAACTACAAATCGCGGTTTCGGCCCTACGAGGTGTTGCAGGACGGCACCTGGATCGCCGGCCACGATGCCGGATAGCGTTTCACAAGATAAAATAAGGGCAGCTCCTCCCGAGGCTCGCCCATGAAAAAAACCGAGGCCGCCGCCGCCCCCACGCCGACCATCCAGGTGATCGAGCGCATGTTCGCGCTCATCGACGTGCTGGCCTCGCGCGAAGAGCCCATGCCGCTCAAGGAAATCAGCGAGCGCACCGGGCTGCACCCCTCCACCACCCACCGCATCCTCAACGACCTGGCCATCGGCCGTTTCGTCGACCGGCCCGAACCCGGCAGCTACCGCCTGGGCATGCGCCTCCTGGAGCTGGGCAACCTGGTCAAGGGGCGTCTGAGCGTGCGCGACGCGGCGCTCACGCCCATGCGAGAGCTGCACAAGCAGATCCAGCAGCCGGTCAACCTGTCCATGCGCCAGGGCGACGAGATCGTCTACATCGAGCGCGCCTACAGTGAACGCTCAGGCATGCAGGTGGTGCGTGCCATCGGCGGGCGGGCGCCCCTGCACCTCACCTCCACCGGCAAACTGTTCCTGGCCGCTGACGACCCGCAGCGCGTGCGCGCCTACGCCACCCGCACCGGCCTGGCCGGGCACACCCGCAACAGCATCACCCAACTGCCCCTGCTTGAGCGCGAGCTGTCCAAGGCGCGCCAGTACGGCATCGCCCGCGACAACGAGGAACTCGAGCTGGGGGTGCGGTGTATGGCCGCCGGCATCTACGACGACCAGAACCGGCTGGTCGCCGGGCTGTCGATCTCGGCGCCGGCCGATCGGCTGGACGAGGGCTGGCTGCCCAAGCTGCAGGCCACGGCCCGCGACATCTCCTCGGCGCTGGGTCACAGGGCGAGCGCCTGAGGGGCGTCGACCTCCCCTTCGGTGGCCGTCTGAGCATTGTCCGCGGGCAGGCAGGCGGGGTCCCCCATGACAAAGGGCCCCGCAGGGCCCTTTAGACAGCGCCGGCCAAGTGCCGCGCCCTCAACCGCTGAACGGGCGGACCGAGTTGGTGGGGGTGGGCGCCAGGCCAGGGCCGCGCGTCTCGATCCAGCGGCGCACACGCTCGGCGTCGCCGATACGGCTGAGTTTGCCGGCCGAATCCAGGAAGACCATGATGAGCTTGCGCCCCGCCACCCGGGCCTGCATCACCAGGCACTGACCCGCCTCGGAGATATAGCCGGTCTTCTGCAGACCGATGTCCCAGTCGGGGTGCTTCACCAGGCGGTTGGTGTTGTTGTACTGCAGGGTTCGATTGCCCGCGGCGAGTTGGTAACCATGCGAGGTCGAGTAGTCGCGCAAGATGGCGTCGTTGGACGCTGCGCTGACCAACAGGGCCAGGTCGCGGGCGCTGGACTGGTTGCGGCTGGACAGCCCGGTGGGCTCCACAAAGGTGGTGGCCTGCATGCCCAAGGCCTGGGCCTTGGCGTTCATCAGGGCGACGAAGGCTGCAAGGCCGTCCGGGTGGGTGCGACCCAGGGCGTGCGCAGCGCGGTTCTCGCTGGACATCAGGGCCAGGTGCAGGGCCTCGCCCCGGGTCAGGCGCGTGCCCACGCGCAAGCGCGAGCCGCTGCCCTTTTCGGTGTCCACATCGTCTTGAGTGATGGTGATCATCTCGTCCATGGACAGCTTGGCCTCGCTGATGATCATGCCGGTCATCAGCTTGGTCAGCGAGGCAATGGGCACCACCGCGGTCTGGTTCTTCTGCAACAGGATCTCGTTGGTCTCCTGGTCAATCACCAGGGCCACGCTGGAGCGAAGGTCAAGCTCGTCGGGCGTCTCATGCAGGCCCGCGAGCTGGCCGTACGAGGGCCGGCTCGGGGCCGCCGCGACCACGGGCCCGGCGGGTTTGCGGCTCTTGCGGGCAATCTTCTGGGGGGCCGCCTTGGCCATGGGTTTGGCCGAGGACTTGGCGGCGGCCTTCGCCGCCGGCTTGGCCTGCGCGGGCGCCGCCGCGCGGGCGGAGGCGGCATCGCGCGCGGAACCCTGCGACAGGGCGGGCGCACTCAGCCCCGCCATCAGCAGGGCGGCGGCGAGAGGGAGCAGACGGTGCAGCGTAGTGTTCATTCCCATCGGTACCCCAGCAGGGCGTCAGTGTGCATTTTCTGACAGATGGGTGCAAGTTTCGCACCTACCCGGCCCTCAGGGGGCAAAAAATACACG
Organism: uncultured Ramlibacter sp.; assembly: GCA_964620375.1. Classification (GTDB taxonomy): domain Bacteria; phylum Pseudomonadota; class Gammaproteobacteria; order Burkholderiales; family Burkholderiaceae_C; genus Ramlibacter. The sequence continues at coordinate 5,672 of CAZUKC010000120.1, forward strand.
GATTCAAGCACTTACACCTGACTCTTCAGGCTGTGACCGAATTATAGGGATTGAAACTAGCCTTGTGCAGCCACCCGATCAGCTTTACTTTGTAACTTATTGAGAGCGCTCAGATAAGCCTTGGCGGACGCCACCACGATGTCGGGGTCTGCTCCCACCCCGTTGACCACCCGTCCGGCGTTCTGAAGCCGGACCGTCACCTCGCCTTGGCTCT
>CAZUKC010000121.1:0-5796 GCA_964620375.1 uncultured Ramlibacter sp.
CCGGCGAGGTGCTTTCGCGCCTGACCCCCGATACCACCCTGGTGCAGACCGTGGTCGGTTCGTCCCTGTCCATGGGTCTGCGCAACGCGGTCATGGGCGTGGGGGCCCTGGCCATGCTGGTGTGGACCAATCCCTGGGTGATGACCCAGGTGTTGCTGATTCTGGTGGGTGTGGTCCTGCCAGCCATGTGGTTCGGACGGCGCGTGCGGCGCCTCTCGCGCGCCAGCCAGGACCGGGTGGCCGATGCCAGCGCGATCGCGGCCGAAGTGCTCAATGCCATCCCCGTGGTCCAGAGCCACGCGGCCGAGGCCCGCGAGGCTCGGCGCTTTGACGCCTCCACCGAGCAGGCCTTTGGCACCGCGGTGCGCCGCACCCGTGCGCGGGCGCTGCTGGTGGCCTTCATCATCATCGCCACTTCGGGGTTGCTGCTGTGGGGCCTGTACCAGGGCACGCAGGCGGTACTGGCCGGCCGCGTCACACCCGGCCACCTCGGGCAGACGGTGGTGTACGTGATCATCCTGGCCGGCGCGGTCGCGGTCCTGGGCGAGGTCTATGGCGACCTGCTGCGCGCCGCGGGCGCGACCGAACGCCTGATGGAGCTGCTGCATGCGCGCTCGCCGGTCACGTCGCCAGTCGATCCGGTGGCAGTGCCGGTGCCGGCAGGCGGTAGCGCGGTGCGCTTCGAGTCGGTGCAGTTTCGCTACCCCTCGCGTCCCCAGGTGCCAGCGCTGGCGGACTTCACGCTGGAGGTGCAGCCGGGCGAGACGGTGGCCCTGGTGGGCGCCAGCGGCGCGGGCAAGACGACGGTCCTGCAACTGCTGCTGCGGTTCTACGACCCGCAGACCGGGCGCATCGTGCTCGATGGCACCCCGGTGAACCGCATGGACCTGCAGGCCCTGCGCGGGCGCATCGCCGTCGTGCCACAGGAGCCGGTGATCTTCTCGGCCAGCGCGATGGAGAACATCCGCTACGGTCGTCCTGACGCGAGTGACCAGGAGGTGGTGGCCGCAGCCCGCGACGCCTTTGCCCATGACTTCATCACCAAGCTGCCCGAAGGCTACGGCTGCTTCCTGGGCGAGCGTGGCGTGCGCCTATCAGGCGGACAGCGTCAGCGCATCGCCATTGCACGCGCCATGCTGAAAAATCCGCCCCTGCTGCTGCTGGACGAGGCCACCAGCGCGCTGGATGCCGAGAGCGAACGCATGGTCCAGGCGGCACTGCAATCGGCCATGCGTGACCGCACCACCCTCGTGATTGCGCATCGCCTGGCGACCGTGCAACAGGCCGACCGCATCGTGGTGCTGGATCACGGCCGGATCGTGGAACAGGGGACACACGACGCGCTGCTCGCACAGGGCGGCCTGTACGCGCGCCTGGCGAGCCTGCAGTTTCTGGCGTAAGGCGGGGGTTGCGCCCTACTGCAAGGGCCCCTTGAGCGCCGGCGGCACGGGCAGCGGCAGCACTGCGATGCCTTCCTCCAGCAGGGCCTGGGTCTCCTCGCGCGAGGCCTGCCCGCGGATGCCGCGCTCGTCAGTCTCACCGTAATGGATGCGCCGCGCCTCCTCGGCGAAGCGCTCCCCTACGTCCTCGGTGTGGGCCATCACGTGAGCCACGGCCTTCATCCACGCAGCCTGCAGGGCCGCCTCGGGCGGAATCATGACGTCCTGCCGACCGGGCTTGGCGGGCGCAGCGGGGCGTTCGGGGGCGGGCGCAGCGGCGCCGAGGTTCAGCCGCGGCGCAGACAGGCGCTTGGTGATGGCGGTATCGGCACACATCGGGCACTGGACCAGCCCGCGCGCAAGCTGCCCCTGGAAGTCATCTTCCGAGGCAAACCAGCCCTCGAACAGGTGGCCGCTCGCACAGTGCAGGTCCAGAACCTTCATGCAGTGGATTGTGCGCGCCAGTTCAAAACCCAGTCACCGGACAGGACGTTCTGCAGCCACAGCGCGCAGGACAGGGTCTTGCCGTCAGTCACCTGGCCCTGGCGGCACCAGTCCAGGAGTTGCGCCGGGGTGGCGGTGATCACGTCCAGGAATTCGGCTTCGTCGAGTCGACGCTCGCCCAGGGTCAGGCCACGAGCGAACCAGATACCGATGGACTCGTCGGCGTAGCCGATGCAGGGGTGCATCGTGCCGGCGTGGGCCCACTCACGGGCGGTGTAGCCAGTTTCCTCCAGCAACTCGCGCTGCGCGCACAGCAACGGGTCTTCGCCGGGGTGAAGCTTACCGGCCGGAAATTCGACCATCACCCGGCCCACCGGGTGGCGGTACTGGCGCTCCAGCACCACCTGGCCGTCCTCCAGCAGGGGCACGATGGCCACTGCGCCGGGGTGCTGGATGTACTCGCGGTAGGACTGCCCACCATCGGGCAGACGCACCGTATCGCGCACCACCTGCAGGAAGCGCCCTTCGAGCAGCTTCTCGCGACGCACCAGCTGCTCCTGCAGGTGGGCGTCGGGCTCGCCCGCAGGCTGGCTGGGTGTGGTCATGCGGGCCGCTTGACCAGATAGCGCCAGACGAAGCCCGGAAACGCCAGCGTTAAGAACAGCGACGCAGTGATGGCGTAGAACTCCCAGCCCTGGGGCGCGACCTGACCCGCTCGGTGCTCCAGCAGCAGACCGACACCGCCCGCCACGAAGTACATCACGACCAGCTCGCCCAGGCGCACTGCCAGGGACTTGGGGGCAGAGAGCGCCAGAAGCCCGAAGAGACGCTGGCTGAAGAACGGCAGGTTGGCCGCCAGCAGCGCCAGCACGATCACGAACCAGACCGAGACGGTCAGTGACATGCGACTCAGGAGGCCAGCGTGCGCACAATGGCGTCGGCGCACAGGGCCATCAGGCCACCGGGCACCAGGCCCAGCACCAGCACCAGCGCGCCGTTGATCGACAGCACCACGCGCACGTCGGCCGGCGCCGACACGGTGGTCGCGGTGATCGGGGAGTCGAAGTACATGACCTTGACCACCCGCAGGTAGTAGAACGCGCCAATCAGAGACGCGATCACGGCGAAGACGGCCATGCCGATGTAGAACACGTCCCCGGATGCGATCAGGGCCTGGAGCACCGCCAGCTTGGCATAGAAACCCACCAGCGGCGGAATGCCGGCAAGCGAGAACATGCAGATGGCCATCACGCCGGCGTACAGCGGGCTGCGCTGGTTCAGGCCGGCCAGGTCGGCGATCTCCTCGCTCTCGAAGCCTTCGCGTGCCAGCAGCAGGATGATGCCGAAGGTCGCCAGCGTGGTGAGCACGTAGGTCACGATGTAGAACATCGAGGCGCTGTAGGCCATGTGGCCGTTGGCGGTGCTGCCATTGACCACACCCGCAGCCAGACCCAGCAGTACGAAACCCATTTGCGCGATGGTCGAATAGGCCAGCATGCGCTTGAGGTTGGTCTGGGCAATGGCCGCCAGATTGCCCACCAGCAGCGAGGCGATCGCCAACAGCGCGAGCATCTGCTGCCAGTCAATGGCCAGCGGCATCAGACCCTCGACCAGCAGGCGAATCACGATGCCGAAGGCTGCCAATTCGGGAGCGGCGCCGATCATCAGCGTGACCGCCGTGGGCGCACCCTGGTAGACGTCGGGAATCCACATGTGAAACGGCACGGCCCCCAGCTTGAAGGCCAGACCCGCCACGATGAACACCAGGCCGAACACCATCACCTCGTGCTTGATGCGGCCACTGCCGATCGCCTTGAAGACATCGTCGATATTGAGCGAACCGGTCGCGCCATACATCATGGACAGGCCATACAGCAGGAAGCCCGAGGCCATCGCGCCCAGCACGAAGTACTTCATGGCGGCCTCGACGGCCTTCTCGTTGTCGCGGCGCAGGGCCACCAGGGCGTAGCTCGACAGGGTGAGCAGCTCCAGACCCAGATAGATCACCAGGAAGTTGCTGCCCGAGACCATCACGAAGATGCCCAGAAGCGAGAACAGCGACAGCGTGAACAGCTCGCCGCCCCGCAACATGTCGCGGTCAGCCGCATACGGGCGGCTGTAAACCAAGGTCACGCCGACCGCTACGGCGGCAAAGGCCTTGAGCCAGTTCCCCATGGGGTCGCTCACGATCATCTTGCCGAAGGCGTACTGGGTGCCACCCGCGAGGGCGGCACTGGCACACAGCCAGGCCACCACGGCCAGCGTGGCCAGGGTCAGCACGTAGGTCAGGTCGCGAAGGCGGCTCTTGACGCCCAGGTCGACCAGCAGGATGGCGCAGGCCATCACCGCCAGCACGATCTCCGGGGCGACGACGAAGAGGCTTTGTGTGTCCAGCATGATCAGTTCAGCTTCGAAGCCGCCACGTGCTTGAGGAACTCGGCGACGGAGACGTCCATGACGTCGGTGAAGGGTTTGGGATGGATACCCATGTACAGGACCGCGATCGCCAGCAGCGACAGCATCAGGAACTCGCGGGCGTTGATGTCGGTCAGCGTCCGGACGTCGTCATTGGTCACAGGCCCCAGATAGACGCGCTTGAACATCCACAGGGTGTAGGCCGCGCCGAAAATCAGGGCGGTGGCCGCCGCCAGTCCCAGCCAGAAGTTGGCTTTGGTGGCCCCCAGAATCACCATCCACTCGCCCACGAAACCCGCGGTGGCGGGCAGGCCGCAGTTGGCCATGGCAAAGAGCAGTGCGAAGGCCGAGAAGTTAGGCATGGTGTTGACCACACCGCCGTAGCTGGCGATCTCGCGCGAGTGCACGCGGTCATACAGCACCCCGATGCACAGGAACATCGCACCCGACACGAAGCCGTGGGCGATCATCTGCACCAAGCCACCGGCCACGCCCAGGTCGTTGAAGATGAAGAAGCCCAGGGTCACGAACCCCATGTGCGCCACCGACGAATAGGCCACCAGCTTCTTCATGTCCTGCTGCACCATCGCCACCAGACCCACGTAGATCACGGCGATCAGCGACAGCGCAATCATCAGCCAGGCCCATTCCTGGGCGGCGTCGGGGGCGATGGGCATGGAAAAGCGCAGGAAGCCGTAGGCCCCCAGCTTCAGCATGATGGCCGCCAGCACCGCAGAACCGCCGGTGGGCGCCTCCACGTGCACGTCGGGCAGCCAGGTGTGCACCGGCCACATCGGCACCTTCACCGCGAAGGCGGCGAAGAAGGCGAAGAACAGCATCGTCTGCGGCGCCGCCGCCAGGGGCAGCTGATGCCAAGCCAGGATGTCGAAGCTGCCACCTGCCTTGTTAAAGAGGTAGATCAGGGCCACCAGCATCAGCAGCGACCCAAGCAGGGTGTACAGGAAGAACTTGAACGCCGCGTAGATCTTGCGGGGGCCGCCCCAGATGCCGATGATCAGATACATCGGGATCAGCGTCGCCTCGAAGAACACGTAGAACAACATCGCGTCCAGCGCGGTGAAGACGCCGATCATCAGCCCCGACAGGATCAGGAACGCGCCCATGTACTGGTTCACGCGCTCGGTGATCACCTCCCAGGCCGAGATCACCACGATCACCGTGATGAAAGCGGTCAGGGGTACGAACCAGAACGAGATGCCGTCCAGGCCCAGGTGGTAGTTCACGTTGAAGCGCTCGATCCAGGGCGCCTTCTCGACGAACTGCATCGCCGCAGACGATGCGTCAAAACCGGTGTAAAGGGGCAGCGTGATCAGCAGGCCTGCGACGGCTCCGATCAGCGCGATCCAGCGCACCACACGCGCCTGGTCATCACGACCCAGGGCCAGCAGCACAACGCCGAAGAAGATCGGCGTCCAGATGGCGAGGCTCAACAAACCCATTTTTGTTCTTCTCCTACTTGCCCAGCCAGGCCGACAGC
>CAZUKC010000122.1:0-5684 GCA_964620375.1 uncultured Ramlibacter sp.
ACACGCCCGCTTCGGTGATGGCGCTGAAGAAGACCGGCATCAAGACCCCCGCCGATCTGGCGGGCAAGAAGATGGGCGCCCCGGTGTTCGACGCTGGTCGTCGCGCCTTCCCGATCTTCCAGAAGGCCAACGGCATCGGCACCGTCACCTGGACCGCCATGGACCCCCCGCTGCGCGAGACCATGCTGGCCCGCGGCGACGTAGACGCCATCACCGGCTTCACCTTCACTTCGCTTCTGAACCTGGAAGCGCGCGGCGTGAAGGCCGAAGACGTCACTGTGCTGCAGTACCCCGAATACGGCGTGAAGCTGTATGGCAACGTCATCATCGCCACCCCGAAGATCCTGCGTGAGAACCCGGCGGCGGTGAAGGCCTTCCTCTCCGCCTTCACCAAGGGCGCCAAGGACGTCATCACCAACCCCGCGGCCGCCATCGAGTTCGTCAAGCAGCGTGACGGCATCATCAACACCGAGCTCGAGACCCGTCGCCTGCAACTGGCCATCGACACGGTGATCAACAGCGCCGACGCGCGCGCCGAGGGCTTCGGACAGCTCAATCCGGGCCGTCTGGCGCTGATGGCGTCGCAGGTCTCGGACGCCTTCAACACCAAGACCCGCATCAACCCCGATGCGGTCTGGAACGGCTCCTTCCTGCCCTCCAAGGCAGAACTGAACATCCTGCCCGCACCCAAGGCCGCCGCACCGGCCAAGCCCGCCGCCCCAGCCAAGAAGTAAATGACGAGCCCCTATTTCGTCGACTTCCAGGACGTCTGGCTCGCGTACAACGAGGAACTGCTCGCGCAGAACCACTTCGCGGTTGAGGCCATCGACCTGAAGGTGCGCGAGGGCGAGTTCATCGCCATCGTGGGCCCGTCCGGCTGCGGCAAGTCCACCTTCATGAAGCTGGCCACCGGCCTGCGCATGCCCTCGCGCGGCAACATCCGCATCGGGGGCGCGCCGGTCACCGGCCCGCTGAAGATCTCCGGTATGGCCTTCCAGGCGCCGTCGCTGCTGCCTTGGCGCACGACGGTGGACAACGTGCTGCTGCCGCTGGAAATCGTCGAGCCCTATCGCTCCAACTTCAAGCAAAAGCGCCCCGAGTACGAGGAGCGCGCCCGCGCCCTTCTGCGCAAGGTGGGCCTGGGCGGCTACGAGGACAAGTTCCCCTGGCAGCTCTCGGGCGGCATGCAGCAGCGCGCCAGCATCTGCCGCGCCCTGATCCACGAGCCCAAGATGCTGCTGCTGGACGAACCCTTCGGCGCGCTCGACGCCTTCACCCGCGAGGAGCTGTGGTGCATCCTGCGTGACCTGTGGACCGAGCAGCGCTTCAACGTGATCCTGGTCACGCACGACCTGCGTGAATCGGTGTTCCTGGCCGACACGGTCTACGTCATGAGCAAGAGCCCGGGTCGCTTCGTGGTGCGCAAGGAGATTGACCTGCCGCGCCCGCGTGACCTGGAGATCACCTACACCAAGGAGTTCACGGACATCGTCCATGACCTGCGCGGGCACATCGGTGCCATGCGCAAGCAAGGGGCGGAGGTGGCGCAATGAACAAGAAGCAACTGGAAAGCGCCTCCCCCTGGGTCCTGCTGGTGGCGACCATCGCCCTGTGGCAGCTCCTGTGCACGGCCTTCAACGTCTCCGAGTTCGTCTTCCCCAGCCCCGCGCGGATCTGGGAACAGATGGTGGAGTTCCGCGGTGTGATCGCCGCGCACGCCTGGCGCACCTTCTGGGTGACGATGGCGGGCTTTGGCATCGCCATCGTGGTGGGCGTGATGCTCGGATTCCTGATCGGCAGCTCCCGCCTGGCCTATGCCGCGGTCTATCCGCTCATGACCGCCTTCAACGCCCTGCCCAAGGCGGCCTTTGTGCCGATCCTTGTGGTCTGGTTTGGCATCGGTATCGGCCCCGCCATCCTCACCGCCTTCCTGATCTCCTTCTTCCCGATCATGGTGAACATCGCCACCGGCCTGGCCACGCTCGAACCCGAGCTGGAGGACGTGCTGCGGGTGTTGGGCGCCAAACGCTGGGACGTGCTGGTGAAGGTGGGCCTGCCCCGCTCCATGCCCTATTTCTATGGCTCGCTGAAGGTGGCGATCACGCTGGCCTTCGTCGGCACCACGGTGTCGGAAATGACCGCCGCCAACGAGGGTATTGGCTACCTGCTGATCTCCGCCGGTTCCGCCATGCAGATGGGCCTGGCCTTCGCCGGACTGGTGGTGGTCGGCGCCATGGCCATGCTGATGTACGAGCTTTTCAGCTACGTCGAAAAGCACACCACGGCCTGGGCCCACCGCGGCTCGCAGAACCACTGAAAGGCCTCGCACCGCGATGGCCTGGCACGCGCAGCTGGCGCTGCACTACGAGCGCCAGGGGGCGCGCACCGTGGCGCGGCACCTCCATCAGGGGCCGCTGCGCATTCTGCAAAGCCTCTACCCGGAGGGTGAGGCGATCTGCCACAACGTGCTGGTGCATCCGCCCAGCGGGCTGGTGGGGGGCGACGTGCTGGACATCGACGTGCGCCTGGACCCCGGCACCCACGGCCTGGTGACCACACCGGGCGCCACGCGCTTTTATCGCTCCGAGGGCGAAGCCGCTATCCAGCGCGCCCGTGTGCGCGTGGCAGAGGGCGCGCGCCTGGAGTGGCTCCCGATGGAGGCGCTGTGCTACAGCGGCTGCCGCGCCGAGAACCGCCTGACGCTCTCGCTTGCGCCCGGCGCGCAGGTTCTGGGCTGGGACGTCACCGCGCTGGGTCTGCCAGCGGCGGGGGAACCCTTTGTCGCCGGCAGCCTGTTGCAGCACCTGGAGGTGGAGGGCGGCTGGCTGGAGCGCGGACGGATCGATGCGGGTGACGCGCGCCTGCTGGACGGCCCCTTGGGCCTGGCGGGACAGCGCTGCATGGCCACCCTGTTCTTCGCGGCTGGTACGCCGATCGAGGCAGCGCTGCGTGAACGCGCACTGGAGTCGGCACGCGCGCTGATCGACGACCATCCGCTGCGCGCGCAGGCGGGCGCGACTTCTCCCGACGCCGCGGTGCTGGTGGTGCGGGTGCTGGCGCCGGTGGTCGAACCGGCGATGCAGCTGGTCAGGTCCGTGCGCAACGCCTGGCGCGCGGCGCTGTGGGACCTCGCACCCAACCCACCGCGTACCTGGGCCCTCTAGCGCCCGTGTCCTACATCTGGCGGGGGTGAACGTCCGGGGGCACACGCAACGCCCTCCGGCGCGCGGCCTTCGCACGCGCCTGAACACTGGTCTGTATTCCTTCACCCGGAGAGACCACGATGCACGCCGACCCTGCCCACGCCCCGCACCCCCACGCCCCGTCCTGCGCGCGCCCACGCCTTTGCGGTAACCCTCGGATCGCCCTCGTGGCGGCCTGCCTGCTCACCCTGAGCGCTCTGGCGCCAGCGCACGCCGCTGACGGCGCTCCTTCAGCCGCTCCTTCCGCCACCCCTGGCAGCACCGGCATCGACGCCTCGGGCGATTACCAGCGCGAGATGCAGGCCTGCCGCCAGGGCCGTACCCCGCAAAGCCGCGCAACCTGCATGGAAGAAGCGCGCCAGGCGCGCAAGGCGCGCCGGCAGGGGGGCCTGGAGACGCCCGCACAGTCCATGGGCGCGAACGCCATGGCCCGTTGCGAGCACATGTCCAGCGCCGACATGGCCGCGTGCCGGGCCCGCATGATGGGCTATGGGCGCATCACCGGCAGCGTCGCTGGCGGCGGCATGCTGCGCGAGCTCGAGGTGGTGGAAATGCAGCCCGGGCAAGACTCGGTGAACGTCGCCCCCAAGGGCGATACGCCAGTGCTGGTCGTGCCGGCACAAGGCCGCTAAATGGTCACCCTGGCCCCCCGCACGCGCCCGCCGGGCGAGCGCCCCGAGAGCCCGACGCCAAGCCCGCCAGGCGGACCACCCGGCGGACCCATAGGCGGCGAGCTGCCCTATGCCAACCGGGGCGAAGAAGAAGCGCGCCCTCCCAACCTGGGAGACGAGTTCGAGGCCGGTGACCGGGGCGAGCACTCGGGCACCACCCTGGAGCAGATGCGCGAGATCCGGCGCAAGCCCTGATCGCCGGCCGCCCCTGCAAGACGCGCCGGTCTAGATCGCGACCCGCTGACGGATGCCCTTGGCCTGCATCTCCGCGCCGGGGCCGCGAGCGATCACCTCGCCACGCTCCATCACCAGGTAGTGATCGGCCAGTGCCTCGGCGAAGTCGTAGTACTGCTCCACCAGCAGGACCGCCACCCGCTGCCCGTTCAGACCTTCGGTGGCCAGCATCCGGATGACCCGTCCGATGTCCTTGATGATGGAGGGCTGGATGCCCTCGGTCGGCTCGTCCAGGACGATCAGTCGCGGCTGCGCCGCCAGGGCGCGTGCAATGGCCAGCTGCTGCTGCTGTCCGCCCGAGAGGTCACCACCGCGCCGATGCAGCATCTGCTTGAGCACCGGAAAAAGCTCGAACAGCTGCGGCGGAATCGGGGTGGAGGCCGGCTTGTAGGCCAGGCCCATCTGCAGGTTCTCCAAGACGGTAAGTCGGGCGAAGATCTCACGGCCCTGGGGAACGAAACCGATGCCGGCACGGGCCCGCTGGTAGGGGGTCGCCGTCGTGAGGGGCTGACCATCAAAGTCGATGGTTCCCGATTTGACCGGCACCAGCCCCATGAGGGATTTCAGCAGCGTGGTCTTGCCCACGCCGTTGCGTCCCAGAAGCACGGTGACCTCCCCTGGCGGGACCTCCAGGCTCACGTCTCGCAGAATATGCGAGCCGCCGTAGTACTGGTGGATGTTCTTGACCGACAGCATGGCGCTCAGCGTCCCAGATAAACCTCGATCACCCGCTCGTCGTTCTGCACCTGGTCCAAGGTCCCTTGGGCCAAGACTGAACCGTCGCACAACACGGTCACGATCTCCGAGATGGCGCGGATGAAATTCATGTCGTGCTCCACCACCATCAGCGAGTGCTTGCCCCGCAGCGAGAGGAACAGGTCGGCGGTCCTTTCGGTTTCTTCGTCGGTCATGCCGGCCACAGGCTCGTCCAGCAGCAGCAACTTCGGATCCTGCATCAGGAGCATCCCGATCTCCAGCCACTGCTTCTGGCCGTGGCTGAGGGTCCCCGCCAGCCGGTACACGCTGTCGGCCAAGTGAATGGTGTGCAGGACCTCGGCGAGGCGGTCGCCCTGCACCGAGTCCAGGCGGAAGAACATCGAGGCGCGCACGCCCTTGCCCGTCTTGAGGGCCAGCTCCAGGTTCTCGAACACCGTGAGTTGCTCGAACACCGTGGGCTTCTGGAACTTTCTGCCGATCCCCAGCTGCGCGATCTCGGCTTCCTTGTGGCGAAGCAGGTCGATGGTGCTCCCGAAGTACACCGTCCCGGTGTCGGGTCGAGTCTTGCCGGTGATGATGTCCATCATCGTGGTCTTGCCTGCGCCGTTCGGGCCGATGATGCAGCGCAGCTCGCCGGGTGCGATGTCCAGCGACAGCTGGTTGATGGCCTTGAAGCCGTCAAAACTCACGCTCACATCTTCCAGGTACAGGATGCGGCCGTGCGCCACGTCCACCTCGCCTGGTGTGGCCAGGCGCGAGAAGGCTGCCGCACGCCCCCCAGAGCCACCGACTTGCACGTCTTTCTGCTGGCGCGCCTCGATGCGACGCGCGCCCTGCTCCATCAGATCGGGGGTCATGT
>CAZUKC010000123.1:0-5678 GCA_964620375.1 uncultured Ramlibacter sp.
TCGTCATGGGCGCCTGGGCGCGTGACCAGAAGACCGGCACCAAGGTGCGCATGCTGGGCGACGGCAGCGCCGATTTCACCAAGGCCACCGGCCTGACCCTGGACCTGACCGGCCGCGGCATGGGTCTGCGCAGCAACCGCTACTCCATGCTGGTCAAGGACGGTAAGGTGGCCACGCTGAACATCGAGGCCCCCGGTAAGTTCGAGGTCAGCGACGCTCAGACCATGCTGGCTCAGGCCAAGGGCTGAACGCTCAGCGAGCGCTCGCTTCGCAGACAAAAAAGCCCGGCAGCGCCGGGCTTTTTTCATGTCGGCGCCTACAGGTCCACCTTCAGGTAATGCGCCCCGGCGATGGGGTTGTGATAGTAGGGAGGGATCTCCTGAAAGCCCAGGTCGTCGTACAGCGCGCGCGCCGCCTCCATGTCCGAGAGGGTGTCCAGCAGTACACAGGCGTAACCGCCTTGGCGCGCCGCGTCTATCGCCGCCTCCGCCAGCTGGCGCCCCAGCCCGAAGCCGCGAAAGGCCTTGCGCACGTACAGGCGTTTCATTTCCGCCGCATTCGGGTAGTCGACCGCGTCAAGCGGCCGCAGCGCGCAGCAGCCGGCGATCACCCCGTCCACGCTGGCCAGGAGCAGGGCACCGCGCGGAGGCCGGTACTCGCCAGGCAGTTCCTGCAGCTCGCGATCGAAGTCCTGGAAGCACAGGTCGATGCCCAGGCTGTCGGCGTACTCGCGAAAGATGGCCCGCACGGCATCGACCCGCGCGTCTGCGGCAGCCATCTGCTCAATCAGGGGAAGGGGGGCGGTGTCCAAACGCTTTGACTTCACGACAGGCCCCTTGGGCCCGACACGCGCAGTGTAGCGAGCCCGCCGGCAGGACTGACCCTAGCCGGCCCACTGCACCAGCAGGGCGACTGCGCCCGCGCACAGGGCCAGCACCGCCAGCGCCCGCAGCCGAGTGGACCGGGTGTCCACCGAGGCGACCACTGCCGCCGCCGGCGGGTCGGCGTCCGCCCCCGCCTGCACGGCGGTCTCCACCGCCTTGTCGCCGCTCAGCATGGGGCCGATCAGGTCGCTGCGGCGCACCCATCGGTAAAACAGGATGGCCGCCACGTGCAGGGCGATCAGGCCCACCAGGATCCATTGGCCCCGGCTCTTGTGCCAGGCGGTGGCCGCCAGGCCCAGGTCGGTGCTGATGAAGCGATTCAGCGGTCCGGTGAAAGCGATCTCGTCGTCGCCGACCAGGCCTGTGGCCACCTGCATGAACAGTGCCGCCAGCATGGCCACCACCGCCAGGGCGCCGCTCACCGAGTGGCCCAGGCGCAGGCCCTGGCCAGCCCGGGGCAGGAAGTGGACGAACCGGGACCAGTGACCGCCGACGAAGCCCCACACCAGCCGAAATAGCAGCAGGGCCAGCAGGGCATAGCCCAGGCGCGCGTGCCACTCGATCCAGTTGCCGGGCAGGTAGGCGGTGGTGAACAGGCCGGCGACGCAGGCCAGCAGCAGCCCGTGGAAGATTCGGGTCGGCAGGTCCCACACCCGCACGCGGCTCACCTGAGCACGATCCTGGGATGTCAGGGCGTCGGAAAACGAAGGGTTCACGCTTCTGCTACAAAGGTCGATTGATCCCTTCATTGTTCACCAACCCGAGGACCCGCGTGCCATGAAAGCCCTTGCCACCCTGACGCTCGCCGCCGCCACCGTGCTGGCCCTGCCCGCCCACGCCCAGTTCGCCAAGCCCGAAGACGCGGTGAAATACCGCCAGAGCGCGCTGTCGGTCATGGGCACTCACTTCTCTCGCATCGGCGCCATGGCCAACGGCCGCGCCCCTTTCGATGCCAAGGCGGCCGTCGAGAACGCGCAGGTGGTGAATGACCTCGCCCGTCTGCCCTGGGCCGGCTTCGGTCCCGGCACGGACAAGATCTCCGCCAAGGCCAAGCCCGAGATCTGGACCGAGCAGGCCAAGTTCAAGGACCACTCCGAGAAGCTGGTGGCCGAGAGCGCCAAGCTGCTGGCTGCCGCCAAGACCCAGAACCTGGACAACCTGAAGGCCGCCTTCGGCGCCACCGCCGGCACCTGCAAGGCCTGCCACGACAATTTCCGCGCGAACTGACGCGCCGTCGCCCGACCTCAGGCCGGGGCGGCCAGCAGCTTTTCGATCAGCTGGTGCAGCTCGGCGAAGTCCGGTGTGCCCACGTAGCGCTTCACGATCTCGCCGCGCTTGTCCACGATGTAGGTGGTGGGCGTGAGGCGCACATCGCCCCAGGCCTGGGCCACCGCGCCCGTGTTATCAATGGCCACCCCGAACGGCAGCTTGCGCGATTGCGCGAAGTTCACCACGTAGGCTGGCGGGTCGTAACTCATGGCGACCGCCAGCGTCTGGTAGCCGCGGGCCTGGTACTTTTCGTGTGTGGCGATGATCTGCGGCATCTCGGCCACGCAGGTGACGCAGCTGGTGGCCCAGAAGTTCACCAGCGTCACCTTCCCCCTGAAGTCGGCGGTCGAGCGGGTGCTGCCATCGAGCAGCACGAAGGTGGAGGCAGGCGCGGCGGCGCGGCCTGTCCCGAGGTACACCGCGACGGCGGCCACCACGAGGGCCAGTGCGGCAAGCAGGGTCCAAAGGCGCTTGGTCATGGGGAGCGATACGTGAGCGGCGGGTGGCGTGCGCGGATCGTCGATCTTCTCAGATCACCTTGTCGCGCTCGAGGGCATCGAGACGGGCTGTCTCCAGGCCGAGCACTTCGGCCAGGACCTCGCGCGTGTGCTGCCCCAGCAGCGGCGGCGGCAGGTCCTTGCGCACCGGCGTGGCACTGAGCTTGGCCGGACTGCCCACCAGGCGCAGGCCCGGGCGCAGGGGATGGTCCCATTCGTCCACCATGCCGCGCGCCTGCACCTGCGGGTCCGCGAAGACCTCGGCCAGATTGTTGATGGCGCCACAGGGCACCTTGGCCGCTTCCAGCGCCCGCAGCCAGTCGGCCTTGGTGCGGGTCTTCATCACCGTCTCGAGCAGGGGCACCAGCACGGCGCGATGGCGCACGCGGTCCTGGTTGCGGACAAAGCGTGGGTCGGTGGCCAGCGACGCGCAGCCCGCCACCTCGCAGAACTTGGCGAACTGGCCGTCGTTGCCCACCGCCAGGATGATGTGGTCGGCGCTGCCGTCGGCCTTGGGCGCGACCTCGAACACCTGATAGGGCACGATGTTCTGGTGCGCGTTGCCCGCGCGCGCCGGCACCTTGCCGCTCACGAGGTAGTTGGCGCCCAGGTTGGCCAGCATGGCCACCTGGGTGTCCAGCAAGGCCATGTCCACGTGCTGGCCCTGGCCAGTGCGCTCGGCATGGCGCAGGGCGGCCAGGATCGAGACCGTGGCATACAGGCCCGTGAACAGGTCGGCCACCGCCACGCCCACTTTCTGCGGGCCACCACCCAGATCGTCTCGCTCGCCGGTGATGCTCATAAGGCCGCCCATGCCCTGGACCGCGTAGTCGTAGCCGGCGCGGTCTCGGTAGGGGCCAGTCTGACCGAAACCGGTGATGCTGCAGTACACCAGCCGTGGGTTGATCGCGCGCAGCGAATCGAAGTCCAGGCCATAGCGCTTCATGTCGCCGACCTTGAAGTTCTCGACGAACACGTCGCAGTGCGCCGCCAGTTCGCGTATGAGTGCCTGGCCCGCAGGCTGCGCGATGTCGCAGGTGACCGATCGCTTGTTGCGGTTGGTACCCAGGTAGTAGGCGGCTTCGGCGGTCTCGCGGCCATCGGCCTGCGCGAGGAAGGGCGGGCCCCAGCTGCGCGTGTCGTCGCCCGTGCCGGGACGCTCGATCTTGATCACGTCGGCGCCCAGGTCGGCCAGGGTCTGGGTGCACCAGGGGCCGGCCAGGACGCGCGAGAGGTCCAGGACTCGGATTCCGTCTAGGGAGTTCATCGGATGATTGTCGGCCATTGCTGATCCGATAATCAGCCATGGTCCTTTCCCGCCGTAATGCCGTGGTGGTCTTCCTGGCCTTCGCGTTCGCGTATTTCCTGTCCGCCCTGGTCCGGGCCGTCACCGCCACGCTGGCGCCTACCCTCACCCAGGAGTTCGCCCTGAACGCGCGTGACCTGGGGCTGATGGCGGGGGGCTATTTCATCGGCTTCTCGCTCACCCAGCTGCCACTGGGCCGCCTGCTCGATCGGCACGGCCCGCGCAAGGTGATCGTCGGCTTTCTTCTGGTGGCCGTGGTCGGCTGCGTCGCCTTCGCCCTGGCGCAAAGCTTCTCCGCGCTGCTGGCGGCGCGCGTCCTCACCGGCATGGGGGTGAGTGCCTGCCTGATGGCGCCTCTCACCGGGTTCCGGCGCTGGCTGTCGGCGCCGATGCAGCTGCGAGCCAATTCCTGGATGCTCATGACCGGCTCCCTCGGCATGGTGGCGTCCACCTTGCCGGTACAGTGGCTGATGCCGGTGTTCGGGTGGCGCCCCCTGTTCCTCGGGCTGGCGGTGCTGGTCGTGCTCGCGATCGCCCTGCTGGCGTGGAAGGTGCCGGCATGGTCGCAGGCGCCCGCGCCGGCGACGGGCGGGGCCGACGCGGCCGACCCGGGCTACGCCGAGGTCTGGCGCCACCCCTATTTCCGGCGTGCGGCGCCGATCGGCTTCTTCAGCTATGGCGGCCTCGTGGCGATGCAGACGCTGTGGGCCGGTCCGTGGATGGTGCGCGTCGCCGGCTACTCACCCGCCCAGGCCGCCGTCGGGCTTTTCACCATCAACGTGGTGATGCTCGTGACCTTCTGGGCCTGGGGCATGCTCAATCCCCGCCTCGCCGGCTGGGGCTGGAACACGGATCGCCTGATCGCCTGGGGCCTGCCCCTGAGTTTTCTCGCCATGGGGGGCCTGGTGGTCGCGGGCAGCGATGCCGGCGCCTGGAGCTGGGCGTTCTTCTGCATGGCATCGACCTTCGTGTCGCTGGCGCAGCCGGCAGTGGGCATGGCCTTTCCGCCGGCGCTGGCCGGGCGCGCCTTGTCTGCCTACAACCTCGTGATCTTCGTCGGCGTTTTCGTGGTGCAGTGGGGTGTGGGCCTGTTGATTGACGCCTTCCGGGCACTGGGTCTGGGCGAGACTGCCAGTTTCCAGGCGGCGCTGGTGGTGTTCCTCTGTTGCAGCGTGGCGTCGTGGGCGTATTTCATCTGGCCCAGGCCGGATAATCGCGCCTGATGAATGCGATCCTGATCATCGGCCACGCGCCGCTGGCCCATGCCCTGAGGCAATGCGCCTTGCACGTGTTTCCGGACTGCGGCGCCGCCGTCAGTGCGGTGGACGTGCAGCCCAATCTTTCGCCCGAGGAAACCCTGGCGACCGCCCGCATCGCCCTGGACCAGCTTGCCCACGCGCCGCAGGTGCAGGGCGTGCTGGTGCTCACCGATATCTTCGGCGCCACCCCCAGCAACGTGGCGCAGAAGCTGGTCGATGGCGTGCGCTCGCGCCTGGTGACCGGCGTGAACCTTCCCATGCTGCTTCGCAGCGTGAGCTATCGCCACGAACCCCTGGACGCCCTGGTGGCCCGTGCGGTCACCGGTGGCACCCAGGGCGTGATGCAGGTGGCCCTCACCGCGCCGCAGAACCAGTCCAGACCACGACATGATCCAGATCACCACGACTATCAGCAATAAGCTGGGACTGCACGCACGCGCCTCCGCCAAGCTCACCAAGCTGG
>CAZUKC010000124.1:0-1635 GCA_964620375.1 uncultured Ramlibacter sp.
GGCAATTCCCTGGACCACGTTCCTGATGCCTACAAGCGCTACCTTGAAGGCCGCTTTCGCGAACACTTCAAGCTGGTGGGTACACCGATGCGCATCGAGATGCGGTCCTCCGACAACCCCTTCGATAAGTCGAACTGAGGCCGGGCAAGGTCCCTCGCTGGCGTGGCTGTCCCTTGCAATCATGAGGGACAACCCCATGTGATAAGGTGCGTGATCTTTCATCACGGAGCATATCGTGAGCAATAAAGGCCAACTTCTTCAAGACCCGTTCCTCAATCTTTTGCGCAAGGAACACATCCCGGTCTCCATCTACCTGGTCAACGGCATCAAGCTGCAGGGGCAGATCGAATCCTTCGACCAGTACGTCGTGCTGCTGCGCAACACGGTCACCCAAATGGTTTACAAGCACGCGATCTCCACCATCGTGCCGGGCCGCGCCGTGAATTTCCAGGCCAGCGACAGCCAGGAAGCGCCCGCGCCCTGAATCCGACGCACAGGGCCCGTCACGGGGCGGCCTGTAGGCCGCCGCTCGGCCGCCCGGCCTGACCGACCCCGGGTCCCCACCCCTTGCCAGACACCCTCCCGCATTCCCTCCCCTCGGCCCTACTGGTCGGGGTGGACTTTGGAACCCCTCACTTTGACGCCGGCCTCGAAGAGCTCGGCCTGTTGGCCCAGACGGCGGGGCTGTCGCCCGTTGCCCGGGTCACCTGCAAGCGCCGCGCACCCGACGCCGCCTTGTTCATCGGCAGCGGCAAGGCCGACGAGATCAAGGCCCTGGCCGCCGACTCCGGGGCCACCGAGGTGCTGTTCGACCAGTCCCTCAGCCCGGCCCAGCAGCGCAACCTCGAGCGGCACCTGAACCTGCCGGTCAACGACCGTACGCTCCTGATCCTGGAGATCTTCGCCCAACGTGCCCGCAGCCACGAGGGCAAGCTGCAGGTGGAACTGGCCCGGCTGCAGTACGTCAGCACCCGGCTGGTGAGGCGCTGGTCCCACTTGGAGCGCCAGACCGGCGGTGCCGGCGTGCGTGGCGGCCCCGGCGAGAAACAGATCGAACTGGACCGCCGCATGATCGGCGACGCCATCAAGCGCACCCGCGAGCGCCTCGAAAAGGTCAAGAAGCAGCGCAACACCCAGCGCCGCCAGCGCGAACGCCAAGGCACCTTCAGCATCTCCTTGGTCGGTTACACCAACGCCGGCAAGTCCACCCTGTTCAACGCCCTGGTCAAGGCCCGGGCCTATGCCGCCGACCAGCTCTTTGCCACTCTGGACACCACTACCCGCCAGCTTTACCTGGCGGGCGCCGACGACGGTGGCCAGACCGGCGGACGTTCGGTCTCACTCTCGGACACGGTGGGGTTCATCCGCGACCTGCCGCACGGCCTGATCGATGCTTTTCAGGCCACCCTGCGGGAGGCGGCGGACGCCGACCTGCTGCTGCACGTGGTCGACGCGGCAAACCCTCATTTCCCCGAGCAGATCGAGCAGGTGCAGAGCGTCCTGCACGAGATCGGCGCGGGCAGCGTCCCCCAGGTCTTGGTCTTCAACAAGCTCGACGCCTTGACACCCGCCCAGCGGCCGCGCCAGCTGCAGGACCTGTACGACCTGGAGGGCACGCCGGTGCCCAGGCTCTTC
>CAZUKC010000124.1:1645-5662 GCA_964620375.1 uncultured Ramlibacter sp.
AGCGCCCGCACCGGGGAGGGCCTGTCTGCCCTGCGTCACACTTTGTCGGCGCAGGCCCAGGGCGGGCGGGAACCGGCGGCCGAGCGCCATTCCCCCGAATTCCGTGGGGCCCAGGTCTGATTGGGCACAATGCACCCTGAAAACAAGAGACCCGAGCGCATGAACTTCTCCTTTCCCCGCCTGCGCCCAGGCGCACTGCGTCAACGCCTGTGGGGCATGTTCAACCTGAACGACCCCCGCTGGGGACGTGGTTCCGATGATTCGCGGGCCGAGAACAGTCGCCCGCCCGAAGGTCAGCGTCCCGAGGGCGGCCGGCCCGAAGGCGAGCGCCCGGAGGGCTCGGGCGGACCACGCGGCCCTCATCAGGGCCCGCCGGACCTTGACGAACTTTGGCGCGATTTCAACCGCAAGCTCGGTGGCCTGTTTGGCGGCCGCGGTCGTGGCGGCAGCGGTCAGAACGGCGGCGGAGGGGGCGGTGGCTTCCAGCCCGACATGAAGAGCGCGGGCATCGGTGCCGGTCTGGTCGCCGCGGTCGTGGTGCTGATCTGGCTGGGCACCGGCTTCTTCATCGTCCAGGAAGGTCAGCAGGCCGTCATCACCCAGTTTGGCCGCTACCAGTCTACGGTCGGCGCCGGCTTCAACTGGCGCCTGCCGTACCCCATCCAGCGCCACGAGGTCGTCACCGTCACCCAGATCCGCTCGGTCGATATCGGCCGCGACAACGTCATCCGCGCCACCGGCCTGCGTGACTCGGCCATGCTCACGCAGGACGAGAACATCGTCGAGATCAAGTTCGCTGTGCAGTACCGCCTGAAGGACGCGCGCGCCTGGCTCTTCGAGAGCAAGAACCCGGCCGAAGCTGTGGTCCACGCGGCCGAGACGGCCGTGCGCGAGGTGGTCGGCAAGATGCGCATGGACTCGGCCCTGGCCGAAGAGCGCGACCAGATCGGCCCGCGCGTACGCGACCTGATGCAGGTCATCCTGGACCGCTACGGCTTGGGTGTGGAGGTGGTGGCGGTCAACCTGCAGCAGGGCGGTGTGCGGCCGCCGGAGCAGGTACAGGCCTCCTTCGATGACGTGCTCAAGGCAGGCCAGGAACGCGAGCGTGCCAAGAACGAGGCTCAGGCTTATGCCAACGACGTCATCCCGCGCGCGGTGGGCTCCGCCTCGCGCCTGAAAGAAGAAGCCGAAGGCTACAAGGCCCGTATCGTGGCGCAGGCACAGGGTGACGCGCAGCGCTTCCGCTCGGTGCTCACCGAGTACCAGCGCGCGCCCCAGGTCACGCGTGACCGCATGTACCTGGACACGATGCAGCAGATCTACGCCAACGTGACGAAGGTCGTGATCGACTCCCGCCAGGGCTCCAACCTGCTGTACCTGCCGCTGGACAAACTGATGCAGCAGGTCGCGCAGTCCACGCCCGAAGGGCCGGCCGCGGCGCCTGCGCCAGCACCGGCAGCGCCGGCGGCCCCCGCTACCAACGACCCGCGCTCGCGCGACAACAACAACACCCGCGGGCGCGACCGCGAATCGCGCTGAGACGGGGAGCACACCTATGAACCGCATCGGATTCTGGATTTCCTCTGCGCTGGTGGCTCTGGCCCTGGCCAGCTCCACGCTCTTCGTGGTGGACCAGCGCCAGTTCGGCGTGGTCTACGCGCTGGGTCAGATCAAGGAAGTGATCACCGAGCCGGGCCTGCACTTCAAGCTGCCGCCCCCGTTCCAGAACGTGAGCTACATCGACAAGCGTCTGCTCACGCTGGACAGCGCCGACACCGAGCCCATGCTCACCGCCGAGAAACAGAGGGTGGTGATCGACTGGTTCGTGCGCTGGCGCATCAGCGATCCTTCGCAATACATCCGAAACGTCGGTCTGGACGAGGCCGCGGGCGCCAATCAGCTCAATCGCGTGGTGCGCAACGCCTTCCAGGAAGAAATCAACCGCCGCACCGTGCGCGAGCTGCTCTCTGTCCGCCGAGAGCAGCTCATGGCCGACGTCAAGCGCGAGGTGCAGGAGGTGGTGAAGGGCGCCAAGCCCTGGGGCGTGGACGTGGTGGACGTGCGGATCACGCGCGCCGACTACGTCGAGGCCATCACCGAGTCTGTCTACCGCCGCATGGAAGCCGAGCGCAAGCGCGTGGCCAACGAGCTGCGCTCCACCGGGGCGGCCGAGGGCGAGAAGATCCGCGCCGACGCCGACCGCCAGCGTGAGGTCGCGGTGGCCAACGCCTACCGCGACGCCCAGAAGACCAAGGGCGAGGGCGATGCCGAGGCCGCGCGGATCTACAACGAGGCATTCGGGCGCGACCCGCAGTTCGCCCAGTTCTATCGCAGCCTCGAGGCCTACAAGGCCAGTCTGGGGCGCAAGGGCGACGTGATGGTGCTCGACCCAGGCTCCAGTGAGTTCTTCCGCAACTTCCGTGGCCCGGGCACCGGCGGTGCCGCCGCACCGGCCGCGGCACCCGCGCGCAAGTAAGGGCCCGGGCCGGCCGTGTCCTCCGAGGTGTTCTGGGCGGCTCTCGCCCTGGTGCTGGTGTTCGAAGGCCTGTTCCCGCTGATCGCCCCCAGCGGTTGGCGGCGCACCTTCGAGCGGCTGGTGCATCTCAAGGACGGTCAGCTGCGGTTTTTCGGCCTCGTCAGCGTTGCCCTGGGGGTGGCGCTCTTGGCCTGGGTCATGGCCTGACCGGCCCGCGGGGCTGCTGCGTCGACCTCGCCGCACCGGCGCCGCCGGGCTGCCCGAGGCGGCCCGGTAAAATGGCGGTTTCAACCCTCAGTTCGTTTCATGTCCGCCTGGGTCCTGCCGGATCACATCGCCGATGTTTTGCCCTCCGAGGCCCGGCACATCGAAGAGCTTCGTCGCGCCTGGCTCGACACCGCCCGTGGCTACGGCTACGAGCTGGTGATGCCGCCCCTGCTGGAGCACCTGGAGTCGCTCCTGACCGGCACCGGTGAGGCCCTGGACCTGCAGACCTTCAAGCTGGTCGACCAGCTGTCTGGCCGGATGATGGGGCTGCGCGCCGATACCACCCCTCAGGTGGCCCGCATCGACGCCCACCTGCTCAATCGCACCGGGGTGACCCGCCTGTGCTACTGCGGTCCTGTCCTGCACACCCGGCCCGGCCGTCCCCACGCCACCCGCGAGCCCCTGCAGCTGGGCGCCGAGATCTACGGCCACGCCGGACTGGAAGCCGATCTCGAGGTGCTCGAACTCGCCCTGCAGGGCCTGCGCGCCACCGGGGTGAGCGACCTGACCGTGGACATGGCCGACGCTCGGCTGGTGCGTGCGCTGTTGGCTGGCCTGCCGGTCGAGGCGTCGGTGCTGGCACGCGTCCATGCAGCCCTGGCGGCCAAGGACCGCAGCGAACTGGCGGTCCTGACGCGCGACTTCCCCGCGGCGTCCCGCAAGGGCCTGGACGCCCTGGTTCACCTCTATGGCG
Organism: uncultured Ramlibacter sp.; assembly: GCA_964620375.1. Taxonomy (GTDB): domain Bacteria; phylum Pseudomonadota; class Gammaproteobacteria; order Burkholderiales; family Burkholderiaceae_C; genus Ramlibacter. The sequence goes on from CAZUKC010000124.1 coordinate 5,083, forward strand.
ACGAAGCCGTGCTGGCCGAAGCCCAGCGCAGCCTGCCGGACACGCCGCCCGTGCGCGAGGCCCTGGCCACCCTGCGCTGGCTGGCGGCGCATCTGGAGGGCGCCCGCGTGAGCTTCGATCTGGCCGACCTGCGCGGCTATGCCTACTACAGCGGTGCGCGCTTTGCCCTCTACACCCCGGGCCTGAGCGACGCGCTGGTGCGGGGGGGGCGTTATGACGAGGTTGGCGCGGTGTTCGGCCGAAACCGGCCTGCGGTCGGTTTCAGCCTGGACCTGCGCGAACTGGTGGGCGTGGTGGCCAAGCAGCCGCTGCGGGCGGCCATCCGCGCGCCCTGGGGCGAAGACCCGGCGCTGCGTGCCGCCATCGCCGGACTGCGCCAGCAAGGCGAGACCGTGGTGTGCGTGCTGCCCGGCCACGAAAGCGAAGTCGACGAGTTCCATTGCGACCGCGAGCTGGTCCGCCAGGGCGCGACCTGGGCTGTGCGCAGCCTCTGAGCGCACCTCCCGAACCCTATCCAACGAGTTTTTTCGATGAACAAGACAACTGGTCGTAACGTGGTCGTGGTCGGTACCCAGTGGGG
>CAZUKC010000125.1:0-5661 GCA_964620375.1 uncultured Ramlibacter sp.
ATCGACGCCGCCGAGTGGGTGGGCCCGTACGACGACCAGAAGCTCGGCTTCAACAAGGTCGCGCCGTTCTACTACTACCCCGGCTGGTGGGAGGGCGGTCCGCAGCTCGACGTCTTCATCAACCACAAGGCCTATGACGCGCTCTCCGCCGAAAACAAGGCCATCGTCGAAGCCGCCGCCGCGCAGGCGCATGTCACCATGCAGGCCAAGTACGACACGCTCAATCCCGGCGCGCTGCGCCAGCTGGTCGGCACGGGCACCAAGCTGCGTGCCTTCCCGGCCGACATCATGAATGCCGCCTTCAAGGCCTCGATGGACCTTTACAGCGAGATCAGCGCCAAGAACGAGAACTGGCGCAAGGTCTACGCCGACTACGCCAAGTTCCGCGCCGACCAGAACCTGTGGTTCCGTTTCACCGAGGCTAACTTCGACCGCTTCATGCAGTCGCAGAAACTCTAGCCCCAGGGAAAACACGGGGCTGCATCGCCGCCCCCCGCCGCCGTGCGCTGGCATCCTCGGGGCTGTCATGCCCCCGCCCGCCTCCGCGCTTGAGATCGACACGCCCGCCGTCCGCCAATGCGGCCGGGGGCCGCTGTCGTTGGCGTTAATGGACGCCCGCAACCGTACGCTCCACCTGCTCGCGCAGCACCTGCAGGCGAGGACCCCCGACCCTTCCCCGGACGATCCGGGCCCGCCCGCCTGGCGGGTGGCCGGGCAGGCCGCGTGGTTTGCCGAGTGGTGGATCCTGCGCAACCCGCAGCGCGCCCTTGGCGCTGCCTGCAAGGCCGAGGGTGTGCGCCTCGCGCCGCTTATCCCGCAGGCCGATGTCTGGTTCCGACCGCCATCCCCGCCGGTCCCTGGTGAAGTCCCGGACCCGGACACCGTGCGCGACTACATGCTCCAGCAGCTTGAGGCCACGCTCGACCTGCTAGAGAAGGCCGACGAGACCGAGCCCGGTCTGCACCTGTACCGCGCCGCCCTGTCCCAGGAGGACGCTCGGGGCGAGCAGCTCCTGGTCCTCGCGCAACACCGGGGCGTTGCGCTGCCCCTGCAGGCTCCGGCGCCCTTCGCGTCCCGTCCTGCACTGGCGCTGCCCGCCACGCGCTGGACGTTGGGCAGCGCGCCCGGGGGCTACGCGCCCGCCCTCGAGCGCCCTGCACACCCGGTGGACGTCCCGCCTTTCGAGATCGACGCGCAGCCGGTCTCCTGGTCCCAGTTCGTCGAGTTCGTGGACGACGCCGGCTACGACCGCCAGGAGTTGTGGCACCCCGAGGGCTGGTCCTGGCTGCAGGCCTGCGGCCGGCGCGCGCCGCGCCATGTGGAGCAGATCGGCGTCGCCAGCGGGGCGGTGCTGCAGACCCTGTTCGGCAAGCCCACGCGCCTGGCCGCCCCCCAGCCCGTGATGCACGTGAGCTGGTGGGAAGCCGACGCCTGGGCCCGCTGGGCTGGGCGGCGCCTGCCGACCGAGGTGGAATGGGAAATTGCCGCCGTCACCGCTTCCCGCCGGGGCTTTCGCTGGGGCGACGTGCATGAGTGGACCGCCAACACCCTGCGCCCCTGGCCCGGCTTCGTGCCCGATGCCTGGGCGGTGCACACGCTGCACGACCCGCAGCCCCACTGGGGCATGGCGCGCGTGCGGCGCGGCGCGTCGTTCGCCACGCCGGCGCGCCACAAGCACCCCCGCGCCCGTGGCTTCGCCCTGCCGGCGTACGACATCGACTTCGTCGGCTTTCGCACCTGCACCCTCTGACGCCGCGTGCCGAGTTCGCGCCGTGCGCTCACGAAGCGCCAGCTCTCTCAACCCACCAGCGCCGCAGCCTTGACTTGCGCCCACGCCGCGACGCCCGGTGCCAGCGCCAACTGGTGCGCCGCGCGAGCGGTGACGCGCGCCAGCAGCGTCGCCCCCTGGGTGGGATCGCCGCACGCCAGGGTCACCAACACTTGACCCGGCTGCTGCGGGTCGTCGCTCACCTCGCGCACGGTGCAGGGCAGCAGGTTCTGCACACTGGTGGCCTGGGGGCGCTCCAGGGCCATGCTTACATCGCGCGCCTTCACCCGCACCCGCACCGGTTGCCCGATCGCGCACCCGGTATCGCGCAGCCACAGGCAGCCACCCGCAAAGCACACCTGCATCAGGTGCCAGGGCGCGTCGCGCTGCGTCACCTCACCCTGCAGCAAGACCCCGGCTTCCTCCCCCTGTAGCGCCGCCACCTCGGTCCTCGCCAGCACTTCGGCGGCCGGACCGCAGGCCACGGCGCGGCCCTGGTCCATCAGCACCAGCGTGTCGGCCAGACGCACCATCTCGTCGACCGAATGCGTCACGTACAGCATCGGCACCCGCTGCGTGTCCCGCAGCCGCTCCAGCCAGGGCAGGATCTCCTGGCGGCGTGCCGGATCCAGCGATGACAGCGGTTCATCGAGCAGCAGCAGCCGCGGCTGCGTCGCCATCGCCCGCGCGATCGCCACGCGCTGGCGTTCGCCACCTGACAACTCGTGCGGCCTGCGTGCCAGCAGCGGGCCGATCCCGAGCAGGCCCACCGCTTCCTCCAGCGCTGCGGTGTCGCCGCCCGCGCGCTTGCAGCCGAACTCCAGGTTGCCCCGCACGTCCAGGTGGTCGAACAGGCTCGCCTCCTGAAACACGTACCCGAGCGGACGCCGCCACGTCGGCAGGGACCAGCCGCGCGTGCTGTCCTGCCAGCAGGTCCCGGCAATGTCCACCACCGCCACGTCCGCCGGCTCCAGACCGGCCACACAACGCAGCACCGTGGTCTTACCCGAGCCCGAGCGCCCGAACAGCACGGCGATGCCGTGCCCGGGTAGCTGCAGGTCCAAGTCCAGCGCGAAGCCGTTGGCCCGCGCCAGCTTCAGATGCAGGCGGTGGTCAGGCGCGTTCATCCTGCCACCCGCGCCATCCGCCGATTCAGCAGCGTCACTGCCACCAGCACCAGGAAAGAGAACACCACCATCCCCGCCGACAGCCAATGTGCCTGCGCGTAATCCAAGGCTTCCACATGCCCGTAGATCTGCGTGGACACCACCCGTGTGTGTTCGGGGATATTGCCCCCGATCATCAGCACCACGCCGAACTCGCCCACCGTGTGCGCGAAGCTCAGGACCGCCGCGGTCAGCATCCCTGGGCGCGCCAGGGGCAGCACCACGCGAAAGAAAGCCTCCAGGGGGCGTGCACGCAAGGTGGCGGCAACCTCCAGCGGGCGCCGCCCCACCGCCTCGAAGGCCCGTTGCAGCGGCTGCACCGCAAAGGGCAGGGAGTAGATCACCGACGCCACCACCAGCCCGCCAAAGGTGAACGGCAGCAGGCCCAGCCCCAGCGCCTGCGTCAGGCGTCCGCCCCAACCCTCGGGCCCCAGGGCCACCAGCAGGTAGAACCCGAGCACCGTGGGCGGCAGTACCAAGGGCATCGTCACCAGCGCGCCGACGGGTGCGGCCCAGCGGCTGCGGGTCGTTGCCAGCCACCAGGCCAGGGGCGTCGCCAGCACCAGCAGCAGCAAGGTGGTGAGGCCCGCCAGGCGCAGCGTCAGCCACAGCGCCTGCAGGTCGTCGTAGGTCAGCGGCATCGTCATCGCGTACGGGGGCGTTGCCGTTTCAGTGGGTATAGCCGTGCGCGCGCATCACCGCGCGCGCCGGCTCGCTCGCGATATACGCCAGCAGGGCCCGTGCACCGGCGTGCTCTCGGCCGCGTGCCAGCAGCACTGCGTCCTGTCGTATCGGGTCATGCAGATGCTCCGGAACGATCCAGGCCGAACCCTTGTCGATGCGCCCCTCGCTCTGAACTTGCGCCAGGGCCACGAAGCCCAGGGTGGCGTTGCCACTGGCCACGAACTGGAACACCTGCGCCACGTTCTCGCCCTGCACCTTGCGGGTGGGAGGCAGTGGCGGCAGGGCCAGCCGCTCCATCACCTGCACGGCGGCGGCGCCGTAAGGGGCCAGCCGCGGGTTGGCCAGGGCCAGCCGCTCGAAGCGGCCCTCGCGCAGCACCTGCCCCTGCGGGTCTACCCGTCCCGGCTCGGCGCTCCAGAGGGCCAGGCGGCCGACGGCGTACGTGAAGCGCGTCCCCGCCACGGTCAGGCCTTCGGCCTCCAGGCGCTGCGGCGTGACCTGGTCTGCCGCCAGCAGCAGGTGAAAGGGGGCGCCGTGACGGATCTGTGCATAGAAGCCTCCGGTTGAACCCAGGGCCACCGCCACCCGGTGCCCGCTTTCGCGCTCGAAAGCCGCTGCGATCAGGCGCATCGGTGCCGCGAAGTTCGCGGCGACGGCCACGGTTACCTCCGACGCAGCGGCGACCGCATGGACGGTCAGCGCGCAGGCGACCAAAAGCCAGCGCAGGAGGGGCAGGGTGCGGATCAGATTCGGCACGGGGCCGAGTATCGCCTCAGCCCGAGAGGGGCGCGCTGTGTGGGGCTGCCGCGTCCGGCACCGACACCGGGTGATCGGATTGCCGTTGCGGTTGCGGGCTGGCGGACGGTACCAGCGACGACAGCAGGTCGCGCAACTCCTCGACGCCAGGGTCTTCGTGCAGATGCTCCGACGCGTGCAGCCACAGGCCTGCGAAGTGGCTGTAGTCCGCCAGCCAGGTGCTGCGCACCAGCTTGCGCAGACGCGACTCGATCAAAGGCAGGCCCAGCAGCAGCTTCAGCGCAGACGCCCGTTCCCACTGGTGCAGCCTCACCATCGCCACCAGCACGTCGAAGCCGTGGGGGCCGTGCCCGATACGGCGTACCTCGATCGTGACGCAATCGCCGTGGATGCCCAGACGGCTGAACTGGGCACGAATCACGCGTTCGTACTCCACCTCCAGGCCCTCGGCAGACCCCGGTCCACAGGCCGGCGCAGCGCCGGCGCCCGCGCGTGCGGCGCCGGGCGAACTGTCTTTGCCGAGGAGCTTTCGAAGGTCAAACATGGGAGGAGGGGGCTGCGGCGGGATCTGCGTCCTCCCGCCGGCCGCGGCGTCGGGTCATCCTGCCCGGATTGAGTGCCGGGGTGTTCTCAAAACGCTGACTGATCGCCGAGCGCCCCGCTCGGCCGGGCGAGGGTTCCGTGCGATAATGTCCGGCTTCGCTGGGTGCTAGGGCCTCCTTCAGGCGCCCTGTTCACGAGGCGGATGGCGCCGGCCAACTGGCGCCGTCCGGGGTCCCTCAGAGAATTTTTCTCTCTGAGTTGACCTGTGGCTCAAATCCGTGCCATAATTCAAGGCTTCGCTGATCGCAGCGGGGTGAGCCAGTGGGGGTCCTTTTGGGGCTGCAGCTGGCGGGTTCATTAACAACACACAGCCGATAAGCGTGGGCGTTTGAGTGGCCAAGTGAAGTGCCAGATTCTTCGGAATCGAAGGCCTTTAAGGCTTTCTTAAACGCTCATGAGAATAGAAGTGAAGTTCACTTCAATTCCGTTTTTATGAGTGGCCGTCGCAAGACGGCAAACAATTCAAGATCGAACTGTAGAGTTTGATCCTGGCTCAGATTGAACGCTGGCGGAATGCTTTACACATGCAAGTCGAACGGCAGCACGGGGGCAACCCTGGTGGCGAGTGGCGAACGGGTGAGTAATACATCGGAACGTGCCCATGTCGTGGGGGATAACGTAGCGAAAGCTACGCTAATACCGCATACGATCTAAGGATGAAAGCGGGGGACCGTAAGGCCTCGC
>CAZUKC010000126.1:0-5653 GCA_964620375.1 uncultured Ramlibacter sp.
AACAGCGGCTGCCCCGTCAACAACATCATCCCGGACTTCAACGACCTCGTGTATCGCCAGGACTGGCAGAACGCGTTTGCCGTCCTGGACTCGACCAACAACTTTCCCGAGTTCACCGGCCGGATCTGCCCCGCGCCCTGCGAGGCCGCCTGTACCCTGAACGTGAACGACGACGCCGTGGGCATCAAGTCCATCGAGCACGCCATCATCGACCGCGCCTGGGAACACGGGTGGGTCAAGCCCCGCCCCGCCCAAATCAAGACCGGCAAAAAGGTGGCGGTGGTCGGCTCCGGCCCCGCCGGCATGGCCGCCGCGCAGCAACTGGCCCGCGCGGGTCACGACGTCACCCTGTTTGAGAAGAACGACCGCGTGGGCGGCCTGCTTCGCTATGGCATCCCCGACTTCAAGATGGAAAAGCACCACATCGACCGCCGCGTCGAGCAGATGGTGGCCGAGGGCGTGAAGGTGCGTACCGGCGTGATGATCGGCAAGCTGCCCGCTGATTCCAAGGTCACCAACTGGGCCCAGGAAACCATCACCCCCGAGCAGCTGCGCAAGGACTTCGACGCGGTGGTCCTGACCGGCGGCGCAGAGCAGTCGCGTGACCTGCCCGTGCCAGGCCGTGACCTGGAGGGCATTCACTTCGCCATGGAGTTCCTGCCCCAGCAGAACAAGGTCAACGCCGGCGACAAGCTCAAGGGCCAGCTGCGCGCCGACGGCAAGCATGTCATCGTGATCGGCGGCGGCGACACCGGCAGCGACTGCGTGGGCACCAGCAACCGCCACGGCGCGGCCAGCGTGGTCCAGTTCGAGCTGATGCCTCAACCCCCCGAGCACGAGAACAAGCCCCTGACCTGGCCCTACTGGCCGTACAAGCTGCGCACTTCCTCTTCGCATGAAGAGGGCTGCGATCGCGAGTTCGCCATCGCCACCAAGGAATTCCTGGGCGAAAAGGGCAAGGTCACTGGCCTGAAGACCGTGCGCGTGGAGTGGAAGGACGGCAAGATGACCGAGGTCCCCGGCTCCGAGCAGATCCTCAAGGCCGATCTGGTGCTCCTGGCCATGGGATTCGTGAGCCCGGTGGGCAGCATCCTGGACGCTTTCGGCGTTGAGAAGGACGCCCGCGGCAACGCCCGCGCCACCACCGACTTCAGCGGCGGCTACGCCACCAACGTAGCCAAGGTCTTTGCCGCCGGCGACATGCGCCGCGGCCAGTCTCTGGTGGTCTGGGCGATCCGGGAAGGCCGCCAGGTGGCCCGCGCGGTCGATGAATTCCTCATGGGGTTCAGCGACCTGCCTCGCTGAGGCGGGGCAACCGGATGGGGGCGGGCGCCAGTCGGTCTTTGCCGACCCGCGCCGTGCGGAGGTCCGGGGCCCCGTATCATCGGGTTAACCCTCGCGCAAGGCCGGGTGGCACCCGGCCTTTTTCTTGACTCTGCGACCTGATGTCCCACGACGACGCGTCTTCGCTGGTGGAATGCCGAAACCTGCGTTTCGGCTACGGAGAACGCCCCATCCTCGATGGGGTGAGTTTCACTGTGCCCCGCGGCAAGGTGACGGCCCTCATGGGCGCGTCTGGCGGTGGCAAGACCACGGTGCTGCGCCTGGTGGGCGGGCAGGTGCGCGCCCAGGCCGGCCAGATGCTGTTTGACGGCCAGGACGTGGGCGCTCTCGGCCGCGAAGGCCTGTACGCGGCGCGCCGGCGCATGGGCATGCTGTTTCAGTTCGGCGCGCTTTTCACCGACCTGTCCGTCTTCGACAACGTCGCCTTCCCCCTGCGCGAACACACCACACTGCCTGAGCCACTGGTGCGCGACATCGTGCTGATGAAGCTCAATGCGGTCGGCCTGCGCGGGGCGCGCGACCTGATGCCCTCGCAGATCTCCGGCGGCATGGCGCGTCGCGTGGCGCTGGCCCGCGCCATCGCGCTCGACCCGGAACTGATCATGTACGACGAGCCCTTTGCGGGCCTGGATCCGATCTCCTTGGGCACCTCGGCGCAGTTGATCCGGCGCCTGAACGACACCCTGGGCATCACCAGCATCGTCGTCTCGCACGACCTGGAAGAAACCTTCCGCATCGCCGACCAGGTCATCATCCTGGCCAATGGCCGCATCGCGGCGCAGGGCACACCGGCGCAGGTCATGGCCTCCGACGACCCGCTCGTGAGCCAGTTCGTGCACGCCCGCCCCGAGGGGCCGGTGCATTTCCACTACCCCGGTCCCAGCGTGGACCAGGACTTCAGCGCGGGGTTGCGGTCATGAGCGGTAATGTGCTGGCCCGTCTTGGCCTGGGTACCCGCACCAAGCTCGCGGACCTGGGTCGCGGGGCGCGCCTGTTCGCTCGCCTGGTCCGCCTGACCGGTCCCACCCTGCGCCGCTTCTCGCTGGTGCGGGACCAGGTGCACTTCCTGGGCAATTACTCGCTGGCCATCATCGCGGTCTCCGGTCTGTTCGTCGGCTTTGTGCTGGGCTTGCAGGGGTACTACACCCTGCAGCGCTATGGCTCGTCTGAGGCGCTGGGCCTGCTGGTGGCCCTGAGCCTGGTGCGCGAACTCGGGCCGGTGGTCACCGCCTTGCTGTTCGCGGGCCGCGCGGGCACCTCGCTCACCGCCGAGATCGGCCTGATGAAGGCCGGCGAGCAGCTCTCGGCCATGGAAATGATGGCGGTCGACCCGGTGCGCCGCATCCTGGCGCCGCGCTTCTGGGGAGGGCTCATCGCGATGCCCCTGCTGGCAGCGGTCTTCAGCGCCGTCGGTATCCTGGGCGGTTATGTGGTGGGCGTCCTGATGATCGGTGTCGACCCGGGCGCCTTCTGGAGCCAGATGCAGGGCGGCGTGGACGTCTGGAAGGACGTGGGCAACGGCATCGTCAAGAGCGTCGTGTTCGGCGTCGCGGTGACCTTCGTGGCGCTGCTTCAGGGCTTCGAGGCCCAGCCCACGCCCGAGGGCGTGTCGCGGGCAACGACGCGCACGGTGGTGGTGGCCTCCTTGGCGGTGCTGGGTTTGGACTTCATCCTGACCGCCCTGATGTTCAGCATATGAAGCAAGTCCCCCTGAAGCGGCCTGCGGCCGCCTCCCCCCAGGGGGCGCCGCCAGCGGCCCGGCAAAGCCGGTTCCGCGCAGGCCACTTGCCGGGGTGTGGGGTCACGAATAGGGTTTGACGTATGGAAAAGTCAAAGAATGATGTGTGGGTCGGTCTCTTCGTGCTGTTGGGTGCGCTGGCTGTCCTGTTCCTGGCCCTGCAGTCGGCCAACCTGCTGTCCCTGAACTTCCAGCCCACCTACCAGGTGGTGGCCAAGTTCGACAACATCGGCGGCCTCAAGCCCCGCGCCGCGGTCAAGGGCGCGGGCGTGGTGGTCGGCCGGGTCGAATCCATCACCTTCGACGACAAGAACTTCCAGGCCCGCGTCACCCTGTCCCTGCAGTCGCAGTACGCCTTCCCCAAGGACAGCTCCCTGAAGATCCTCACCAGCGGCCTGCTTGGCGAGCAGTACATCGGCATCGAGGCCGGTGCCGGCGACCAGAACCTCAAGCAGGGCGATACCGTCTCCAGCACCCAGTCGGCGGTGGTGCTGGAAAATCTCATCAGCCAGTTCCTCTACAGCAAGGCGGAAGACGGCGGCAACGCCGGCAAGTCCCCGGCTGCCCGCAAATGAAGCCCCTGCTCGCTGCCCCCCTCGTGCGCCGTGTCCTTGTACCGGCGCTGCTGGTGCTCACGCTCGCTGGCTGCGCCACCGGCCCGGACCGCCGCGACCCCTTCGAGCCGTTCAACCGGGGCGTCCTGAAGTTCAACGACGAACTCGATGCCGCCGTCCTCAAGCCCGTCGCCACGGCCTACCAGGACTACGTGCCCTCGCCCGCGCGCAAGGCGGTGAGCAATGTCTTTTCCAACCTGGGCGACGTCTGGTCGATGGCCAACAGCCTGCTGCAGTTCAAGTTCCCGCAGGCCGCCGAAAGCCTGATGCGCGTGAGCATCAACACGGTACTGGGCTTCTACGGCATCCTGGACATCGCCACCGAGGCGGGGCTGCAGCGCCATCGCGAGGATTTCGGTCAGACCCTGGGGTTCTGGGGCGTTCCCTCCGGCCCCTACCTGGTGCTGCCCCTGCTGGGGCCCTCCTCGGTGCGCGACGCCTCGGGCTTCATGGTGGACCGCCGCGCCGACCTGGTGCGTGCGGTCGATCCCGAAGACGCCCGCAACGGCCTGTACGCGCTGCGCATCGTCGACACGCGCGCCACCTTCCTGCGCTCTGGTCGGCTCCTGGAGGAGGTTTCCCTGGACCGCTACACCTTCCTGCGCGACGCCTACCTGCAGCGGCGCCAGGCCGAGATCTTCGACGGCGATCCCCCAGGGCCGCCCGACACCCGAGACGAATGATGATGAAACGACGAACTCTGGGCCGCTGGGCCGCTGTCCTGTCCGTGGCGGCCACGCTGGCCAGCCTGGCCCCTGTGGCCCGCGCCAATGCGGAGGCGCCTGATGCCCTGATCCGCCGTCTGTCCGAGCAGACCCTGTCGGCCATCAAGGCCGATCCGGCCCTGCGCAATGGCGACATCAACCGCGTGATCGCGTTGGTCGATTCGCGCATCATGCCCAACGTCAACTTCCAGCGCATGACCGCGCAGGCGGTGGGCCCGGCCTGGCGCCAGGCCACCCCCGAGCAGCGCAAGCGCCTGCAGGACGAATTCAAGACCCTGCTGGTGCGCACCTACTCCGGCGCGCTGGTGCAGGTCAGTGACGAGAGCATCGTGGTGCGACCCCTGCGCGCCTCGCCTGAGGACACCGAGGTGCTGGTGCGCACCGAGATCCGCGGCCGCGGCGACCCGATCCAGCTCGATTACCGTCTGGAGAAGACCCCGGGCGAGGGCGCTGGCTGGAAGATTTTCAACCTGAACGTGCTGGGGGTGTGGCTGGTCGAGACCTACCGCAGTCAGTTCGCCGCGGAGATCAACGCCAAGGGCATCGACGGCCTGATCGCCACCCTGTCCGAGCGCAATCGCGCCAACCTCGCCCGCAGCGGGCGCAACTGAAGGTCCCGCATGGCCCGCCTGGTCCTGCCCGAGGCCCTGACCCACGCCCAGGCCGCTGGTTGCGCCCAGATGCTGGCGCGGGGCCTGCGCGCCAGTGGCGAGCGCCAGGCGGTGGTGGACGCCGCCGCCCTCGAGCGCTTTGACTCATCGGCCCTGGCGGTGCTGCTCGAGGGCCGACGTGCGGCCCTGGCCCTGGGCATGAGCTTCACTGTCACCGGCATGCCCGCCCGCCTGCGCGCGCTGGCCACCCTGTACGGCGTGGACGCCCTGCTGCCCGACCAGGAGCCGGCCACCGCCTAAAATGGCGGGTTCTCATGCCCGCCATTTCCTTCCAGTCGGTCTCCAAGACCTATCACGGCGCTCGCGGCGATTTCCAGGCGCTTGACGGCGTGAGTCTGGACATCGAGGACGGCGAATTCTTCGGCCTGCTGGGTCCCAACGGCGCGGGCAAGACCACCCTCATCAGCATCCTGGCGGGTCTGGTGCGTGCCAGCCGCGGGCGCGTGACCGTCCACGGCCACGACGTGCAGACCGATTACGCGCAGGCCCGCCGCCACCTGGGCATCGTGCCCCAGGAGCTGGTCTTCGACCCCTTCTTCAGCGTGCGCGAGGCGCTGCGTA
>CAZUKC010000127.1:0-5649 GCA_964620375.1 uncultured Ramlibacter sp.
TGGTCAGCATGCCGGCGCGGGTGGTGGCGCCCACCAGGGTGAAGGGCTGCAGGTCCAGCTTGATGGAGCGGGCGGCCGGGCCTTCGCCAATCATGATGTCGATCTGGTAGTCCTCCAGCGCGGGGTAGAGGATCTCCTCCACCACCGGCGAGAGGCGGTGGATCTCGTCGATGAACAGGACGTCGTTTTTCTCGAGGTTGGTCAGGAGCGCCGCAAGGTCCTTGGGCTTTTCCAGCACCGGACCCGAGGTCTGGCGCAGGTTCACGCCCAGCTCGTGGGCGATGATGTGCGAGAGCGTGGTCTTGCCCAGGCCCGGCGGTCCAAACAGCAGCACATGGTCCAGCGCCTCGCCGCGTCGGGCCGCCGCGCCGATGAAGATCTCCAGCTGCTCGCGCGTCTTGGCCTGACCCACATACTCCTTGAGCAGCTTGGGTCGCAGAGCCCGCTCAATGGCCTCCTCGGCGGGCGAGACCGGCGCGGCAGAGACCATGCGCGCGGGCGGGGGCGGGGCGAAATCGTCGGTGTGGATCGTCATGGGCGGCGGCGTATGTTACGCCGGTCCCCGAAGACGCCGCCTGCGCCCTCATCCTGATGGTGTTCCCAGCCAGGGACGCAGTGCGGGATGGGCCCGGTCGAAGCGACCGTAGTAGTCGTTGGCGTCCGGCCGGGTGCAGCTGGCCGACCCCGCGAAGAGCTGACCCACCACGTAGCGGCGCGCGCCCACGCCGGCAAAGACCGGCGAGCCGCTGCTGCCGTTCTCGGTGGTGCCGCGGCTCCAACGCAGGACCAGGAAGTTGCTGGTCTCCACGCCCTCGCCCGTGCAGCGCGTGCCCTCGCAGCGCGCGTACGCAGGAAGGGTGCCCAGACTGAGTTTGAGCAGGTCGCCTGCCGGATGGTGCAGGCCCGCCAGTGCGGTGCCCAGGGCAGGCGCCGACAGCAGCGACCCCGCATGGACCGCGCCCGCCGGCGGCGAACCGCGCAGGACCATGAAGGCGGTGTCCGTGGCCGCAGAGGCATGCAGCAGCGTGGCGCCCCCCGTCAGGCGCGTGGCTGCCGGATCGAGCGTGTGGCTGTTGCAAGACGCCGACCGGTAGAACCAGTAGGTGGACAGGGTCGAGGCCGTGGTCTGGTCGCCCACGCAGTGGTTGGCCCCGAGAAAGTACGGCGTGCCGCTGGCGGCGGTATCGGCCATCAGCGTACCAGTGCACAGGAAGGCGCTGCCGTCGCGGATGTACTCCATGCGGGCGATCGCGCGTGACTCGAAAGCGTACTCGGGCGAGCAGGTGGCATCCGCATTGCACGCGCCCGATTCACCGAACCCGAGTTCGTCGGCCCGGGCCACGGCCTCGTGGGTCCACCACAGGTGCGACAGCTGGGGCACCGCCACCTCCACCTGCGCGGGGTCGACGCCCGCGGGCAACTCGATCTCCAGGGTCAGCACGTCGCCGGCCACGGCGGGCATCCAATAGGTGCGCCCGGCGGGGCTGCCATCACCCGCCGCCCGGTTGCGGGCCAGTGTCGCGAGGATCTCCTCACCCGGCACCGCATCGACCGCTGTCGAGCCGGCGGGCCGCACACGCACCTGCGCTGACGCGGGCAGGCGCTCGACCAGCAGCCCCAGGCGCAGGCCGGCCGCGCCATCCGAGCGCAGGCTGGCCGAGGCCGCCATGCCGCCGGAGGCGGTGGGCTGCCAGACCAGCGCCCGCGCGGTCTCGGCCGCCGTGGCCAGGGCGGCCACGGCGCGCGCGGCCCCGATCTGGCGGGCGATCGCGGCCTGGGCGGGTCGCTCCATCGCCGCCGTCTTGACCTGTACGAACTCCGGCGGCGCCGGTCCGAGCCGGATGGCGACGGCGGGCGGGACAACGGCCAGGGCCTGCACGGCGCTGGCCCGTCGCAGGGTCAGAGGGATGACACGCTCGTAGGGTTCGATACGCAGAGGGCCGGTGCCGGCCTGCAGAGGCTGCGCCGCCAAGGTCACCGGATCGGATCCTGCCGCGGGCGCCCCTCCCCCACCACCGCAGGACGCCAGCGTCCAGACCGCCAGCCATGCCCACCCGGCGCGCGCCGCACGCGCGCGGCTCCCCTGCATCCACCCTCGCATCACACGTCCTGAACTCCGGCCCACACGGCGCGCATTGTCTGCGCGCACCCCCGTTCAAGATGTGCCGGATTGAAACGGCGCGGAATTATTTGGCGAGCGACTTGAGGGCGGCCTTGATGCCCTCGCTCACGCCGATGTCGGACGGCAGGGCCTTGAGTGCGGCACTGGCCTCGCGGTCGCTGTAACCGAGGGCCAGCAAGGCTTGCAGGATGTCCCCCTGGGTGTCGCTGCGGGCGCCGGCGGCCTGCGGGCCGAGGTCGGCACCGAGCTTGCCCTTGAGTTCGAGCAGCAGGCGTTCGGCGGTCTTCTTGCCGATGCCAGGCACCTTCACCAGGCGTCCCGCATCCTGGGCGGTCACGGCCTGGGCGATCTCGGCCACGCTCATGCCCGAAAGTACGGACAGTGCGGTGCGCGGACCCACGCCTGAAATTCGGATCAACTGGCGAAAGGCCTCGCGCTCGCCGGCGGTGGCAAAGCCGTACAGGATCTGGGCGTCTTCGCGCACCACGAAGTGGGTCAGGAGCGAGACCGGCTCGCCCAGCCCCGGCAGGTTGTAGAAAGTGCTCATGGGGACGTCGACCTCGTAGCCCACGCCATGGCAGTCCACCAGCACCTGCGGCGGGTTCTTGTCGGCGAGCGTTCCGGTGAGTTTGCCTATCATGCGGTTCCTTCTGTCCCTCTCGCGGAATTATCAGCTTGATCCTGCGCCATACCTTTTCGCCGCCGAACAACACTCGGCTGGCCCACCTGTGCGGCCCCACCGACGAACACCTGCGCACCGTCGAGGCGGCCCTGCAGGTCACGATCGCGCACCGCCACGAGCAGTTCAAGATCGATGGCCCCAAGGCCAAGGCCCAGCGGGCGCTGGAGGTGCTGCAGGCGATGTACGAGATGGCGGCCCGCCCCATCGCTGCCGACCGGCTGCAACTGATGCTGGCCGGTGACAGCGCGCTGGACGAAGCCCCGGACGGCGCCCAGGTGCTGCACACCCGCCGCGCCGACCTGCGCGCGCGCACCCCCAACCAGAGCGTGTACCTGGACAACATCGCGCACCACGACATCACCTTCGGCATCGGCCCTGCGGGCACCGGCAAGACCTACCTGGCGGTGGCGTGTGCGGTCGACGCGCTGGAACGCAGCAGCGTGCAGCGCATCGTGCTCACACGCCCGGCGGTCGAGGCCGGCGAGAAACTGGGATTCCTGCCCGGCGACCTCACGCAGAAGGTCGACCCCTACCTGCGCCCGCTGTACGACGCGCTGTACGACCTCATGGGGTTCGACCGCGTCACCAAGGCCTTCGAGCGCAACGCCCTGGAGATCGCGCCCCTGGCCTTCATGCGCGGGCGCACCCTGAACAACGCCTTCGTGATCCTGGACGAGGCGCAGAACACCACCCCCGAGCAGATGAAGATGTTCCTCACGCGCATCGGATTCGGCAGCAAGTGCGTGGTGACGGGCGACGTGAGCCAGATCGATCTGCCCAAGGGGCAGTTGTCGGGCCTGATCGATGCCGAGCGGGTCCTCAAAAGGGTCAAGGGCATCGCACACACGCGGTTCACGAGTGCCGACGTGGTGCGGCATCCGCTGGTCGCGCGTATCGTGGACGCGTATGACGCGAGGAAAGAGTAGCCCCCCCGACGCGCCTTCGGCGCCTCCCCCCCGAGGGGGGCGCCGACTGCGGACCGGCGAAGCCGGATCCGCGGCGGCCACTGGCGTGTCTTCGCTCGCGCTGGATTTGCAGTTTGGGGCGTTCTCGGGGCTTGCTGCGCATCGCTTGGTGCTACGCGCGCCGCGGGTGAAGCGCTGGGTGGCGATGGCCCTGCGGCACCCTGCCGAGATCACGGTGCGCATCGTCGGCGAAGCCGAAGGCCGCGCCCTAAACCGGCAATACCGGGGCAAGGACTACGCCACCAACGTGCTGACCTTCGACTACCAGCGGGCGCCCGTGGTGATGGCGGACCTGGTGCTGTGTGCGCCCGTGGTGGCGCGCGAAGCGCGCGCGATGGGCAAGCCCCTGGAAGACCACTACGCCCACCTCCTGGTGCACGGCACCCTGCACGCGCAGGGCTACGACCACGAGACAAACGAGCGCGACGCGCTCGAGATGGAAGCCCTGGAGGTGCTGCTGGTGCAAGCCCTGGGCTATCCCAACCCCTACTGAGCTAGATCAGATCCTTCGGGTCGTCGAAGTGCGCTTCGACGTCACTGGGCAGCAGCTGGATGGTGGCGCGCAGCCCCGGCACCGCGCTCATGAGGGCCTGTTCCACCGAGGTGCGCAAGGCGGCGGCCCGCCCCAGCGACCAGCTCGCGGGCATGTGCATGTGCAGGTCCACGAAGCGACGCTGACCTGCCTGCCGTGTAGTGACGTGGTCAAAACGGATGGTGGGGTGCTCGAAGCCCTGGAGCACCCGGTGGATATCGGCCAGGACCTGCGGCTCCAGGGCCTCGTCCATCAGCCCCTGCGAGGAGCGCCGGATCAGGGCAAAGCCCTCGCGCAGGATGTTCAGCGCCACCCCAATCGCCACCACCGCGTCCAGCCACAGCCAGCCCGTGGCCCAGGCCAGACCCAGGCCCACCACCACCCCCGCCGAGGTCCAGACGTCGGTGACCAGGTGGCGCGCATCAGCCTCCAGCGCGATGGAGCGGTGCACGATGGCGGCACGGTGCATCACCCACGCCAGCAGGCCATTGAGCGCGGAGCTCACCAGGGACAGGCCCAGGCCCCAATCGAGTTGCTCCAGCGGCTGCGGCGCGAACAGGCGTCCGACCGCGGCCCAGATGATGCCCGCCGCCGCGCCGATGATCAGGATGCCCTCGAAGCCCGAGGAGAAGTATTCGGCCTTGTGATGGCCGTAGGGGTGTTCTTCATCAGGCGGCTGTGCGGCGACGGTCACCATCACCAGCGCGAAGATCGCGCTGGCCAGGTTCACGAAGGACTCCATCGCGTCCGACAGCAGGCCCACCGAGCCGGTCACCCACCAGGCCCCGGTCTTGAGGGCGATGGTCAGCACCGCCACCACCACCGACGCCATGAGCAGGCGCCGGGGCGTGAGCGTGGCGAAGAGGTCGCGCATCGGCGCCTTCGGCGGATCAGCCCAGGGTCACGCGCGCGAACTTGCGCTTGCCCACCTGGATGACGTAGGTGCCAGCGGCCAGCTTCAGGCCCTTGTCGGAGACCATGGACGAATCCACGCGCACACCGCCGCCGTCGATCAGGCGGTTCGCCTCCGAGGTCGAGGGCGCCAGACCCGACTGCTTCAGGAGCGCGCCGATCCCCAGGGGCGCGCCGGCGAGCGTCACTTCGGGAATCTCGTCGGGTACGCCGCCCTTGCTGCGATTGACGAAGTCCTGCAGCGCCGCGTCAGCCGCTTGCGCGCTGTGAAAGCGCGCGGTGATCTCCTGGGCCAGGGCCACCTTGGCGTCGCGCGGGTTGGCGCCGGCCTCGACCTCGCGTCGCAGGGCGGCGATGTCGGCCTCAGAGCGGAAACTCAGGAGCGTGTACCAGCGCCACATCAGCGTGTCCGAGATGGACATCACCTTGGCGAACA
>CAZUKC010000128.1:0-5616 GCA_964620375.1 uncultured Ramlibacter sp.
CCAAAAACCACCCAGAGGATGGAGCGGCGGATGTCGTTCATGAGGACTTCTTGGAATGGAAAGGGGACACGAGGCGGGTGAACAGGCGCGGCGGGTGGGCCGGCACGGCGTCCACGCCGCCGTCGCACCAGGGGTGGCATCGGGCCAGTCGCGCGACGGTGAAATAGCTGCCCGCCAGCGCACCGTGGTCCTGCAGGGCCTGCAGGGCATAGGCGGAACAGGTGGGCGTGAAGCGACAGGCCGAACCCAGCCAGGGGGACAGCAAGAGTCGGTAGCCCTTGACCAGGGCGATCAGGACGGCGCGGATCACGGTTTCAGGGCACCGAACAACTGCTGTAACTCGGCGCGGGCGGCCTGACGCAAAGCCGGCGACGTGGCGCTGGGAAACTGCTGGCGGTCGAAGCCGACCCGCAGGCGCACGACATGCGCGGCGACGCTCAGGCGGTCGACATGGTCCTGGGCCACGGTGTAGATCTGGCGCTTGAGGGTGTTGCGGGTCACGGCACGACGGGCCCAGCGCTTGGGCACGACAGCGCCAATCCAGGGCTGCGAAACCGGGAACAGCGCCGCGTGATGGACCGGGTCGGGCCCGATGGCCACCAGCGCAAGGCGGTGCAGCGCGAAGTGGACCGTGCGGGACACGGTCTCGCCGCTGGCCATCACGGCATCGAATTGGGACCGGGTCTTGAGCCGCTGCACGTCGGGTCCGGGGCGCTCAGGCTGCAGGCCGCGTCCCGGCTCAGGCCGCAGCTCAGGCTGCCAGGCGCTTGCGGCCCTTGGCGCGGCGCGCGTTGATGACGGCGCGACCGCCGCGGGTCTTCATGCGGACCAGAAAGCCGTGGGTGCGCGCGCGGCGCACTTTGGAAGGTTGATAGGTGCGTTTCATGTTCGTTCTCGGAAAAACCCATGATTATCGCGCAAAAGCGGGGCCCGACAAGGAAGAGGCCCCTGAATTTGAGGAAATAGGGCCTGCGGGACGAGCCCCGAAGGGGCCCGGCCGCGATTTGTGGACAACCTCTTGATAAGTTAAACTTGGCGGTTTGCGACGATGAACAATATCCACAAAAGCTGGCGCAAACGATGACTGAGGGATCCTCACATGGCCTGTCCACCGGGGAAAACCCGGGTGCAGGCGACGGCCTCTGGTTTGCCTGCCTCGAACAGCTGGCTCAGGAGCTCCCCGATCAGCAGTTCAACACCTGGATCAAGCCCCTGTCCGCCCAGGTGTCGGACGATCTGTCTAAGGTCACGCTGTTCGTGGCCAATCGGTTCAAGCTCGACTGGGTGAGGGCCCAGTACGCGGGTCGGATCGCCGCCCTCCTGGAGCGGCTCTACGGCCAACCCGTCCAGCTGGAGTTGGTGCTTGCTCACCGTGAGGCCCCTGCCAGATCTCAAGCCCCTGCGGCACTGACCGAGAGCGCAGCACCACCCGAGCCCGCCGACCTGGCCGAGGATGCCGGCGCGGCCGGCTTCAAGACCCGGCTCAACACCGCGCTGACCTTCGACACCCTGGTCGAGGGAACGGCCAACCGGATGGCCCGCGCCGCCGCCATGCACGTGGCCAGTTCGCCGGGCCAGCTGTACAACCCGCTCTTCATCTACGGTGGCGTCGGCCTGGGCAAGACCCACCTGGTCCACGCGGTGGGCAACCGTCTGCTGGCGGACCGGCCGAACGCGAAAGTTCTCTACATTCACGCCGAGCAGTTTGTGTCGGATGTGGTTAAGGCCTACCAGCGCAAGACCTTCGACCAGTTCAAGGAGCGCTACCACTCCCTGGACCTGCTGCTGATCGATGACGTGCAGTTCTTTGCCAACAAGGACCGCACCCAGGAAGAGTTTTTCAATGCCTTCGAGGCCTTGCTGGCCAAGAAGTCGCACATCGTGATGACCTCGGACACCTACCCCAAGGGCCTGGCCGACATCCATGAACGCCTGATTTCCCGCTTCGATTCGGGCCTGACGGTGGCGATCGAGCCGCCCGAACTGGAGATGCGCGTCGCGATTCTGATCAACAAGGCCCGCAGCGAAGGCACCGAAATGCCCGAAGAAGTGGCCTTCTTCGTGGCCAAGAACGTGCGCTCCAACGTGCGCGAGCTCGAAGGCGCCTTGCGCAAGATCCTGGCGTATTCGCGCTTCAATCAGAAAGAAGTTTCCATCCAACTGGCGCGCGAGGCCCTGCGCGATCTGCTGTCCATCCAGAACCGGCAGATCAGCGTCGAAAACATCCAGAAGACGGTGGCCGACTACTACAAGATCAAGGTCGCCGACATGTACAGCAAGAAGCGCCCGGCGTCCATCGCCCGCCCGCGCCAGATCGCGATGTACCTGGCCAAGGAACTGACCCAGAAAAGCCTGCCCGAGATCGGGGAGCTGTTTGGCGGGCGAGACCACACCACCGTGCTGCATGCGGTGCGCAAGATCGCCAGCGAGCGCCAGCAGCTGACCGAGTTAAACCAGCAGTTGCACGTGCTGGAACAGACCCTCAAGGGCTGAGCCAGAACAACCATGGGGATAAATTTTGAACAAGCACCCTGTTATCCACAGTTGCGGCGACGCCGGGCAGGTTGTTCAGGTTGGCGATACAGCGCGAAAGCACAGCTGCGCACAGGCTTCAAAATGCGCTAAGTGACTGAAAAAACAAGGGAAAATAGCGGTTGTCCACAAGGGACGGCGCCCTTTACTAGCTACTACTAATCTGAAATAGAGAATTCAAAAGAGAAGAGGCAGAAATGATCGTCCTGAAGGCAACGCAAGACAAGGTGCTCTCGGTGCTCCAGTCGGTGGCAGGCATCGTCGAGCGCCGGCACACACTGCCGGTGTTGGCCAACGTGTTGATCCGCAAGACTGGCAGCTCGGTGCAGCTGACCACCAGCGACCTAGAGATTCAGATTCGCACCACCGCCGAACTCGAAGGTGACAACGGCAGCTTCACCACCACGGTCGGTGCACGCAAGCTGATCGACATCTTGCGCACCATGCCGGCCGATCAGACCGTGAGCCTGGAGTCCACGCAGAACAAACTCGTGCTCAAGGGTGGCAAAAGCCGCTTCACGCTGCAGACCTTGCCCGCGGAAGACTTTCCGCTGGTGCAGGAGGCGCCCAGTTTCGGTCCGGCCTTCAGCGTGCCGCAAAAGACGCTCAAGGACCTGATGAACCAGGTGTCCTTCGCGATGGCGGTGCACGACATCCGCTACTACCTCAACGGCATCCTCTTCGTGGCGGAAGGCAAGCAGCTGTCGCTGGTGGCCACCGACGGTCATCGTCTGGCCTTTGCCAGCGCCACGCTGGACGTGGAAGTGCCGCGCCAGGAAGTGATCCTGCCGCGCAAGACGGTGCTGGAGTTGCAACGCCTGCTGTCGGATGCCGACGGCGCGATCGAGATGCGCTTCGCCAACAACCAGGCCAAGTTCAGCTTCGACGGCATGGAGTTCGTCACCAAGCTGGTCGAGGGCAAGTTCCCCGACTACAACCGCGTGATTCCTCGCAATCACCGCAACCACATCACGCTGGGTCGCGCTCCGCTGCTGGCCTGCCTTCAGCGTACCGCGATCCTCACCTCGGAAAAGTTCAAGGGTGTACGCCTGAACGTGGAGCCCGGTCTGCTGCGGGTTGCGTCGAACAACGCGGAGCAAGAAGAAGCTGTCGACGAATTGGACATCGACTACAACGGTGACAGCATCGAGATCGGCTTCAACGTGACCTACCTGATCGACGCCCTCTCCAACATGAGCCAAGACATGGTCAAGCTGGAACTACAAGACTCCAACAGCTCCGCGCTGCTCACCAACCCTGAGAACAACGCCTTCAAGTACGTCGTGATGCCCATGCGCATCTGAAGTCAGGCCGCTCGAATCGAGTGGCCTGTCCGCCCCCTTTGCAACCCGTCACTGCGACGGGTTGCGTCATTCAAGAGACTCGCAAAAGTCAGCCTATGTCCGAAGAAAACACGCCAGCCGGCTCCCTGAACAGCGGCGAAGCTAGTTCGAACTTTCAGCCCGTCATCGATCCGAACCAGGCGGGTGCCAGCGAAGGTTATGGCGCGAACGCGATCCAGATCCTGGAAGGCCTGGAAGCGGTGCGCAAGCGCCCGGGGATGTATATCGGCGACACCTCGGACGGCACTGGCCTGCACCACCTGGTGTTCGAGGTGGTGGACAACTCGATCGACGAGGCCCTGGCGGGTCACTGCGACGACATCGTCGTCACCATTCACACCGACAACTCCATCAGCGTGGTGGACAACGGCCGGGGCATTCCCACCGGCATCAAGATGGACGACAAGCACGAGCCCAAGCGCTCGGCGGCCGAGATCGCGCTGACCGAGCTGCATGCCGGTGGCAAGTTCAACCAGAACAGCTACAAGGTGTCTGGGGGTCTGCACGGCGTGGGCGTGTCCTGCGTGAACGCGTTGTCCAAGATGCTGCGCCTCACGGTGCGCCGCGAAGGCAAGGTGCACGCGCTGGAATTCAGCAAGGGCGTGGTGCAGAACCGGATCATCGAGACGGTGGACGGTGTCGAGGTCTCGCCCATGAAGGTGATCGGTGACACCGACAAGCGCGGCACCGAGGTGCACTTCCTGCCCGACACCGAGATCTTTCGCGAGAACCACGATTTCCACTACGAAATCCTGTCCAAGCGTCTGCGCGAGCTGAGCTTCCTGAACAACGGCGTGGCCATCAAGCTGGTCGACGAGCGCACCGGCAAGCACGACGATTTCTCCGGCGCGGGTGGCGTGAAGGGCTTTGTCGATTTCATCAACAAGGGCAAGACCGTTTTGCACCCCAACGTGTTCCACGCGATCGGTGACCGCCAGAGCGACCAGAACACCAACATCGGGGTCGAGGTCGCCATGCAGTGGAACAGCGGCTACAACGAGCAGGTCCTGTGCTTCACGAACAACATCCCGCAGCGTGACGGCGGCACACACCTGACGGGCCTGCGCGCAGCGATGACGCGCGTGATCAACAAGTACATCGACGACAACGAGCTGGCCAAGAAGGCCAAGGTCGAAGTGACCGGCGATGACATGCGCGAAGGCCTGACCTGCGTGCTGTCAGTGAAGGTGCCTGAGCCCAAGTTTTCCAGCCAGACCAAGGACAAGCTGGTGTCCAGCGAAGTGCGTGGGCCGGTGGAAGACGTGGTGGCGCGCACGCTCAATGATTTCCTGCAGGAGCGCCCGAACGACGCCAAGATCATCGTGGGCAAGATCATCGAAGCGGCCAAGGCCCGCGAAGCTGCGCGCAAGGCCCGCGAGATGACACGCCGCAAGGGCGTGCTCGATGGCATGGGGCTGCCCGGCAAGCTGGCGGACTGCCAGGAGAAAGACCCGGCGCTGTGCGAGATCTACATCGTCGAGGGTGACTCCGCCGGCGGCTCGGCCAAGCAGGGGCGTGACCGCAAGTTCCAGGCGATCCTGCCGCTGCGCGGCAAGATCCTGAACGTCGAGAAAGCCCGCTACGAGAAGCTGCTCACGAGCAACGAAATCCTCACCCTCATCACCGCGCTGGGCACGGGCATCGGCAAGGCTGGTGGCGGCGCGCAGGGCGGTGGGGCCGACGACTTCGACGTCGCCAAGCTGCGTTACCACCGCATCATCATCATGACCGACGCCGACGT
>CAZUKC010000129.1:0-4026 GCA_964620375.1 uncultured Ramlibacter sp.
GTGGCGGTGATGCGCTCGGGCGAATCGCCCACGTACTCGGCCCAGGCCAGTTGCAGGCCACGCGCGGACAGCAGCTCGATCACCTTGGGCATGTGCTTGTCGGCGCGCTTGCCCGAAAGAATTTCGTCGCCGACGATGACCAGGCCGACGTCGGGGCTCTGGAAGGAAGAAGGGGTTGCAGTCATGCTTTTCTGGCCAGGCGCTTGAGCCCGAGCCACTGTTGTTCCCAGAAGCCGCGCCCGTAGCGTCGGCCCTGCTCCACCTGATCGCGGATGCCGGTGGGGTCGTAGCGGTCTTCGAAATTGGCCGTCCCGAACAGCATGTCCCACCAGGGCAGGAGCACGCCGAAGTTGTGACCACCCAGGGTGCCGGCGCCCGCGGTCTCGTGACCGAGGCCGATGCTGTGATGCAGGCGGTGAAAGCGCGGGCTGACCCACAGGCGATCGCCCAGGCGGCCGAAGGACAGGCGCAGGTTGGCGTGCTGCAGGCTCTCACTGAGCTGGGTGATGGCGACGATGGCCACGAACTGCGAAGGCGCGACGCCGATCGCCAGCGCCAGCAGCACCAGCAGGCTGTCGCGGACCAGGTCGTCGAGCAGGTGGTTGCGGTTATCGCTCCACATCGTCATCTGCCGCTGCGAGTGGTGCAGCGCGTGCAGTTGCCACCAGGCCTGCACGCCATGCTGGCCGCGGTGGATCCAGTAGTCGACGAAATCGAAGATCACCAGATACATCAGCAGGCTGACCCAGGCGATGTCGGTCACGCCCGGCCAGAGCTGGTCCAGGTGCAGCTTGCCGAAGCCGGCCACGCTCAGCGCGCCGAACAGCCGGTCGAACAGCGGCTGCACCAGGAAGAACAGGCCGACGCGGAACAGGCCGAGGCGGTGAATCAGGGTGTAGACGATGTCGGTACGGATGGCGGCCCGGTCGGTGACCGCCTCGACCGGCCGCCAGCGTTGCAGCGGCCCGATCACGCCGACGATGACGACCAACTGCAGCAGGCCCACCAGCAGCCAGCCGGTAGCAGCGAAGCCGTCTTCCAGGAGATTGCCCAGGCCCAGGGCGAACATCGTGGGGCTGACGAAGGTCTCGAACAGCCATTGCTGCCCGAGGCCGAAGGTCGATTCGATCCAGTCCATCATCGTGCGGTCTCAGCGCGAGGGGCCGCTGCGCGCGGCGATCCATTCGCGGTAATCAGGGTGCTCGCGCAGGGTGCGAAAGCAAAAGCCTCGCGCCTTCAGGCCGGTGACCAGCGGCTCGAGCACCGCCGGAGCCCAGGGGTCCTTGCGTGACCAGATGCCCAGGTGCGCCACCAAGATGTCGCCGCTGCGCACGTCGCGCAGGGCCTTCTTCAGCAGCTGCTCGTTGGGATAGGTCTCGCTGGACAGCTCGTCGCCCAGGAAGCCGGCCGGCGACCAGCCCACATGCGCATGGCCGCAAGCACGCGTGGCCGCCAGAAAGGCGGGCGAGGTCTTACCGCCCGGCGCGCGAAACAGGGGCAGCGGCTTCTTGCCTGTGACCTGGGCCAGGCGTGCCGAGGCCCGGTCGATCTCCGCGCAGTACTGGGCGGCGGTCCAGGTCTCGGTCACCCCGGCGCGCGGGCCGGCAGAGGCGCGCACCTTGAAGCGCGTGGGCTCGCCGGGCAGGTCGGCGCGCCAGTACACATGGTCGAAGGTGTGCGAGGCGAACTCGTGGCCCTCGGCGGCGCGAGCCTTCCACCAGGGCGCCCAGTGCTCGCCCAGGCTGCCGTCGCCGGTCTGCGTGGCCTCGTTGGCCGCAAAGAAAGTGACCTTCACCTGGTGGCGTGCGAGCACCTCGGCAATCAGGGGCGCCACGTGGCCGGTGTCGAAGGTGAGGTAGACGGGCTTGCGGCAGTCGTCGACGGGCGTGGTCGATACGGCGAGCGCGGGCCAGGGCATGACGCCTGCCAGCGCGACGAGACCCACGCCCAGCGCGCGCTGCGTGAATGCCCGCAGCGACGCGCGGTGCAGGCCGCGGTCAGCGGCGCGCGTGATCCAGGGTCCAGATGCCATGGGGCGACTTGCCCACCGGGACCTGGCGCACGACCTTGCGGGTCTCGGTGTCGATGACGGTCATCTTGCGGGCCCAGCGTGAGCTGACCAGAAGCAGCTTGCCGCCAGACATGACTTCCATGCAGTCGGGGCCGCCGGGCGCGGGAAAGTTGTCCACGCGGGTGAAGGACTGCAGGTCGATCTTGCTGATGGTGTTGGCCACGCGGTTGCTCACGTAGACATGGCGGCCATCCCCCGCGCCGCGAAATGCGTGCGCACCCGCACCGGTCTGGATCTGGTTGACCTTGCGCGGTTCTTTTCCGCTGACGTCCCAGACCTCGACGCTGTCGGCGCCAGTCAGGCCCACCAGCAGGTGCTTGTCGTCGGCGGTGCCGTAGACGTCGGCCGGCATGGCGCCGGTCTTGGCACGCCACCGCAGGGCCTGGGTGGGCAGGTCGATGGCCACCAGTTCGTCGCTGTCCTGCATGGTGACGTAGGCGGTGGTGCTCTTGGTGTCGATCCAGAGGTGACTGGGGGTCTTGCCGGTGGGAATGCGCTTGACCAGCTGCGGCTCCTTGCCGTCCCACTTGTAGATGTCCACATGGTTCAGGCGGTTGGCGGCCGTCACGAACCACTTCATGTCGGGGGAGAAGCGCAGATGATAGGGGTCGAGGATGCCGCGTACCGTCCGCTGGATCTGCGCCGTTTTCGGGTCGATGAAGGTGAGCGTGTCGGCCGCCGCATTGGCGACGATCACCGACTTTTCGTCGGGCGTCAGGTACAGGTGATGGGGCTCCTTGCCCGTGGGGATCCGCTGGGTCTCCTGCCAGGTGACCGGATCGATGACGCTGACGTTGGCGTCGAGCGAATTGAGAACGAAGATGGGGGCCGAAGGGGCCGCGGAGGGGGCCGGCGAAGCAGCCGGTTTGGCGGGCTGGGCGCTGGCCGCCAGGGCCAGGGCGGCGGCCGCGAGGCCCAGGGCCCACTGACGCAGGAAACGATTCACGAACAGGGCTTTCGAAGAAGCCTCAAGTGTAGCCCCCTGCTCCGGGTCCGCCCTGTAACTCTTTTCGGCCTTAGGGTCAGGCCTGTGGCCCCTGAAGCGCCTGCAGGTCGGCGGCCTGCAGCCACCGCCACTGACCGGGCGCGAGATCGGCCGGCAAGGTCAGGCCGCCGATGCGGGATCGGTGCAGCGTCTCCACCCGGTTGCCGACCGCGGCCACCATGCGTTTGACCTGGTGGTACTTGCCCTCGGTCAGGGTCAGGCGCAGGGCATGGTCGCCGCTGGCCTCGCAGGCGGCGGCACGCACGGGGTGCGGGTCGTCATCGAGCACCACACCTTGGAGCAGGCGCTGCACCTGCCGGTCATCGACCGGGTGGCGCGTGACGACCTCGTAGACCTTGGGCACGTGGTGCCGGGGCGATCCCATGCGGTGGATGAAGGCGCCGTCGTCGGTCAGAAGCAGCAGGCCGGTGGTGTCCTGGTCAAGGCGGCCGATGGCCTGCACGCCCTGTACCGCTCCCTTGTTCGGGCGCTGCCGCAGGGGCGCCGGCAGAAGGGTGTAGATGCTGGGAGAGGCGGTGGGCTTTTGCGCGCACTCGGTGCCTGCGGGTTTATGCAGCATCAGGTAGGCCTTGGCCTGGTAGGTCCAGGCGGTGCCCTGCACGGTGTAGGTCAGGCCCTCGGGTTCGACCTCGGCGTAGGCGTCGGTGCAGGGCTGTCCGTCGACGGAGACCAGGCCCTGCTGCACCAGGCCGGCGCAGACGCGGCGGGTGCCGAAGCCTTGGGAGAACAACAGGTCTTGGATCTGCACGGAGGTCGGATCCTACCGGTTCGCGTCGCCTCAATGCGGGCGTTGCGGGGGGTGGTTCATTGAACTACACTCAGGGGGTGCGATTTGAGTGGGATGCGAGCAAGAGCGAGGCGTGTTTCAGGGACCGCGGTTTCGATTTTGCCTATGCAGCGTCGGCGTTTGCGGACCCTGGTCGGCAGGTCAGCCTGGGTAACCGCCGCA
>CAZUKC010000129.1:4036-5596 GCA_964620375.1 uncultured Ramlibacter sp.
AGTTGACCGGACTGATCGAGGGCCGCCTGTTCGTGGTGGTCTATACGACCCGCAGGGACATCGTCCGCATCATTTCCGCTCGAAAGGCGAACTCACGAGAGGTCAAGCAGTATGAAAACCGTTCGCATGACGATTGACGTCGCCAAGCCCAAGGCCAAACCAAAGGGTCGGATTGATCCGCACCGCGTCGACACGACGACGCAGGCCGAGATCGCCCGGCACAAGGCTGCCGACGACGCCGAAGCCAGCCGGGACGCCGCCAAGTTCGCGCGCCGCGTTCGGCGGCGGCTGGGGTTTAGCCAGGCCGAATTCGCCCAGCGCATCGACGTCTCGCTAGACACCATCCGTAATTGGGAACAAGGTAAACGCTGTCCCACAGGCGCCGCGAAGGCGCTCCTGAAAGTGCTGGACAGAGCCCCCGAGGCTGCGCTGGCGGCCCTGCACTGAGCGGGCCACCCGCTGCCCTCACTCCATCGCCACCCGGCGCGCGTGTTCGCGCAGCACGCGCTTTTCGTGGAAATTGAGGCTGCGGTTCAGGGCGTTCTTTCCGCGTAGGAGCAACTCGCGGTCCACCTCGGGCGGTACGCCGCGCAGGGCGGGTAGTTCGTCGCGCAGCGATTCGCGCTCCTCCTGCGGGACAGCCTCCCACCAGGCGTTGACCACCGACTGCATGGTGGCCTCGAGGTCTTCGTCGCGCATGGCCGGTGCAGACGGCGCGCCGCCCGAGCCGGGCCCCAAGGTCTGGGCCAGGTCCGAAGCACGCATCACGAGACGACGGTCTGCCTCGCGCAGCAGTCGGGCCCAGTTGGGGTCCTGCTGCATCAGACGAGTCATGGATTCGGCGCGTTCGTCGGCCAGCAGGCAGACGGTCAGGCCGGCCATCTTGGCGGCCTCCATGGGGGCACACAGGCGGTCGTCGTCGCTTGCGATCAGGACGGTGTCGATCCGCCCGCCCGCGGCCAGGGCCTGCAGGTCTGCGGCCATCTGACGCACCAGCGCGTTGCCGTCGGCATCGGCCGCCGGCACCAGACGCAGCGCCTGGTCGTCGACCACGGCCTGGTCATCCACCTCGGTGTACCAGTAAGTGCGCAGGAGGTGCACGCGCAGGCCGGCGCGCGCGAGCACGTGCTGGAAGGTGTCGGCGATCCGCTCGCGGGACAGCGGCGCGGCGGCACCGCCGTCGGGATCGTCCAGGCGGGCAAGCCAACGCAGGTAACGGGCGTCGACCAGGGCAGCAGCGCGGGGCAAGACGTGGGTATTCACGGTAGGGGTATCTCTAAAGGTCAGTAGTCGGTAGGACGGCGGCGGTTCGATAGTGCAACCGACGCGAGACGTAGCGCACTGCAATTGTAGCGAGCGTGCAGGTCGCCCGCTGGCGCGAAGGCCAGCTCAGGCCCCGTACGCCTACGTCACCGACCTGAGCGCTGCCTAGCGGGGCCTGGTGTGAACGAGATACCCGTTCGAAGTCATCGGGGCAGGCAGGCCGGTGGCGCAAGGCTGCCTTGATGCCTCAAGGCGTCACGAGCTTCGGAAGTCCAGCCGGTCTTGCAAGGCCTTGGG
>CAZUKC010000130.1:0-5522 GCA_964620375.1 uncultured Ramlibacter sp.
CCAGGGCACCGCCGAGCCAGCGTGCCGTGCAGGCAGTGCACACAGAGTGCACAACTGCACAGGCTGCAAGGCCTCGTTACCTAGGTGGAGCCCTGCCGATTCGGTGCCTGATGCAGGCACCCGAATGCCCAGCAGCCGCAGCGCTGGGGGCGGCGCAGGGCTGATGACGCTGGGCGGCAGGGCGCCAGGACCTGGAGAGAAAAAGGGGGCGGGGGGTCGAAAAAGGGGGCCCCACGAGCCGCGATCGGCTGACCCCCACACACCCCGCTCGAGGGCTGGGGCCCCTCGCTGCTATGTCACCGGGTACGTCCCCAATTCGGCCAACTCGGCTACAGTACCCATGTAGCCTAGTCGGGTAATACGCCACGCGCCTTCCAGCAAGTGGCCCAATTCGCCACAACCAATCCGCTACCAAGCGGTCAACCAATCCGCCGGTAAGCCCGGCACTTTTTTCGTCCCGGCGCGACAGCGCCACTGTCATAAGGAAAGACCATGCAGGACTACAGCAACCCCGCTTCGCGCAACGTCAGCGTCGCCGCCGGCAAAGTGGGTGGCAATTCCACCCAAGGCGCTGGCACGCTGCCCAGCAAGGTGAGCGTGCCACTGCCTGGCACGAACACCACCCAGCCGGACTTCAAGGGCGGGATGAAGAAGTCCGTTCCTGGCTTCGGCGGCGGAGTGATCCCCGGAAAGATCTGAGATGACCAAGAAGACATCGCGCTACGCCTTGCAGCGCGTTGCCACGGAGATTTTGAAAGCCAACCCCTCAACGGATCCGGGGGGACGGCCCAGCAAAGTCAAGAACACGACCGTGCTGCGTCGCTCTGAGGACCTGAGCAAGCCGCCTGCGCCTGACCCGGCGGAGATGACGGAGGACCAGAAGGAGATCCATCGCCTGGCTGGAAGGGCGGAGCTTTCCAAGCAGCGCAACTCCAAGTCTGGCGACGGCGTGGTCAAGCACGGGGACAAGGGCCGCATCAGTTTGCGGGCGGTGGCCGACGCATGCGTCGATGCTGGCCTGGACCCGGCGGCCGAGATCGTGCGCGTGCTGCAGACCAAGAAGCATGCGACGGACCGCTGGGGCAACCCCGTGCTGGACGGCGACGGCAACC
This sequence comes from uncultured Ramlibacter sp., assembly GCA_964620375.1. Taxonomy (GTDB): domain Bacteria; phylum Pseudomonadota; class Gammaproteobacteria; order Burkholderiales; family Burkholderiaceae_C; genus Ramlibacter. Next base: position 1,113 of record CAZUKC010000130.1, read on the forward strand.
CGGTGGAGGTCGACCAGATCGACGCCGACACCAGGCTGCGCACGCTCAATGAGCTGCTCTCCTACGTTCAGCCAAAGCTGAAAGCGGTAGAGGTCAAGATGTCGGGCTCGTTGGAGATCCCGGCAGAGCAGCTGGACCAGCGCCTGGCAGCGCTCATCGCGAAGGCGGCCAAGTGAACCTGGCGGACCTGGTCAAGCTGGACCTGAGCACGCTTTCCCTCGAGGAGAAGGCTGAGCTCTACGAGCTGCTCAAGCTCAAGGACACGCGCGTCAAGCGCAACCGGCTCGGCACCTACAAGCCCTACGCCCGGCAGGTCGAGTTCCACAACGCCAGCGCCACTCACCGTGAGCGGCTGTTCATGGCGGCCAATCAAAGCGGGAAGACTTGGGCTGGCGCGTTTGAGGTCGCGATGCACTTGACGGGGCGCTACCCCGACTGGTGGCAAGGCCGGCGCTTCAACTACGCGATTCGGTGCATGGTCGGATCCGAATCGGCCGAGTTGACACGCAAGGGTGTCCAGCGTCTGTTGATCGGGCCGCCCGAGCTGCGCGAGGAGTGGGGCACTGGCGCCATTCCGCACGACTGCCTGCGCGACACCAGCATGAAGCAGGGTGTGCCCGACGCGATCAGCTCCGCGGTCGTCAAGCACGTGTGCGGCGAGGACAGCGTGATCCAGTTCAACAGCTACGACCAGGGGCGTGGCAAGTGGCAGGCCGACACCGTGGACCTGGTGTGGATGGACGAGGAGCCGCCTCAGTCGATCTACTCAGAGGCCTTGACGCGTACGAACGCCACGGGCGGCAGTGTGTTCGTCACGTTCACGCCGCTGCTGGGCATGAGCGAGGTGGTCAAGCGCTTCCTGCTCGAGAAGCCCGCGGGCACGACGATCGTGAACATGACGATCGACGACGTGGAGCACTACACGCCGGAGCAGCGGGCGGCGATCGTTGCCAGCTACCCGGAGCACGAGCGCGAGGCGCGGACCAAGGGCATCCCGATCCTGGGCTCGGGGCGGGTGTTCCCGATCGCGGAAGAGGCCATCAAGGTCACGGCGTTCCCCATCCCGCCGCACTGGTCTCGGATCGTGGGGCTGGACTTCGGTATCGACCACCCCACGGCGGCCGTGTGGCTGGCCTGGGACCGCGACACCGACACCATCTACGTCACCGACGCGTACCGGGTGCGTGACGCGTCGATCGCCATCCACGCCGCAGGCATCAAGGCGCGCGGCGACTGGGTCCCAGTCGCGTGGCCGCATGACGGCTTGCAGCGGGACAAGGGATCGGGCGAGCAGCTGGCCGACCAGTACCGGGCGCAGGGCCTGGCCATGCTGCGCCAGCGTGCCACGTTCGAGGACGGCAGCAACGGCGTGGAAGCGGGCATCAGCGAGATGCTCACGCGCATGCAGACCATGCGGTTCAAGGTGTTTGCGCACCTGAACGACTGGTTTGAGGAGTTCAGGCTGTACCACCGCAAGGACGGCCTGGTGGTCAAGGACGGCGACGACCTGCTGAGCGCCACGCGCTACGCGCTGATGATGCGCCGGCACGCCAAGACGCACGACCAGGCGGAGTCAACCCGTCTGCCCCGTGCAGGTTCATTCCCGACGATCAGCTTCGACGTGCTCGACGCTGAAGTGGGCTACTGAGAAAGCAGCACATGGACTTCCCTGAAGAGATGGACCCGGCAGCGATGGCCATGGAGGTCGAGGTTGTCGAGGAGATCGACCCGGTGGACGAGCTGCGCAAGCAGCAGGAGCGTCTGCAGTCGTTCGGTCACACCCTGGCCAAGCAGCGCGACGAGTGGATCCGGGCGCGCTACGCCTACGGCGTGGACAAGCGCTGGCTCGAGGACCAGGACCAGTACGACAGCAAGGACAACGTCAACCGCGCCGCGTCTCAGATGATGACCAGCGTGGAGCAGGGTTACCCGGTCACCACGCAGCACGCGAAGCCGACCCGTTCGACCGTGTTCATCGGCATGACGCGGATGAAGACCAACGCGGCCGAGGCGCGTCTGGCTGACATCCTGCTGCCGACCGACGACAGGAACTGGGGCATCCAGCCCACGCCCAAGCCGCGCATGATGGGCATGGCCAAGGACAGCCGGATGGCGGGTGACAAGTTCACCGGCCAGCCGTTGACAGACCCCGAGACCGGTCAGCCGCTGCGGATGAAGGACGTGGCGCAGGCGGCGATCCGCGTGGCGCGCGAGAAGGCCATGGCCATGCAGACGCAGATCGACGACCAGCTGGTCGAGTGCGACTACAACAGCGAGCTGCGCAAGGTGATCCACGACGCGGCCGTGCTGGGCACGGGCGTGATCAAGGGCCCGATCGTCACCAATCGGGTGCGCAAGGCCTGGCAGCCGATGACCGACGCGACCGGCCAGACGATCCACCAGATCGAGATGGTCGAGGAGCTCAGCCCCGCTAGCTTTCGGGTGGACCCGCGCAACTGCTACCCCGACCCGGGGTGCGGCGAGGACGTGCACGACGGCAAGGGCATGTACGAGCGCCAGCAGCTCACCATCAAGCAGGTGCGCGACCTCGCCAAGCAGCCGGGCTACATGGCCGACCAGCTACGCAAGGTGCTGGAGGAAGGGCCCAAGCGGTCAGCGACGCTGCAAGAGCTTAAGGACGAGGAGCAGCGCGACATCGCGCGCGACGTCTACGAGCTGTGGGAGTACTGGGGCGAGGTCGACCACGAGGACCTCGAGGCCGCCGGCGTTGAGCTGGGCGAGAAGGACATGCTGCGCAGCGTGAACGCGTGCGTGGTGATGATCAACAACACGGTCGTCAAGGCGTACCTGAACCCGCTGGACGGGGGCGACCTGCCGTTCGACTTCTACGTGTGGGAGAAGGTGGCCGGGTCGTGCTGGGGCTACGGCATCCCGCACCTGATGCGCTCGCAGCAGAAGGTGCTGAACGCAGCCTGGCGCCAACTGATGGACAACGCGGGCGTCTCGAGCGGCCCGCAGATCGTGATGAAGCCGAGCCTGATCCAGCCGGCTGACAAGAAGTGGGAGCTGAGCTCTCGCAAGATCTGGTTTGCCACCGACGACATGGACGACGTGCGCAAGTCGTTTGCGACGTTCGAGTTCTCGAGCCACCAGCAGGAGCTGTCGGGGATCATCGAGATGGCCACGCAGTTGGCCGACGCCGAGACGGGTGTGCCTCAGCTGCTGCAGGGCGAACAAGGCGCTGCGCCGGACACGGTGGGCGGCATGACCATGCTGATGAACAGCGCCAACGTGGTGCTGCGCCGGCTGGTCAAGCAGTTCGACGACATGGTCACCCGGCCGCACATCCGCCGGTACTACGACTACAACATGCTGTACAGCGAGGACGAGGAGATCAAGGGCGACTTCAGTGTCGACGCCCGCGGGTCTTCGGCGCTGCTGGTGCGTGACGTGCAGAACCAGGCGTTCCTGAACCTGCTGGCTGCGGGTGCCAACCCGGTGTATGGCCAGTTCCTCGACACCAAGAAGCTGTTTGAGAAGGCGCTGCAGGCCCAGCACATCGATCCCGCGGAGGTGTTCAAGTCCGACGAGGAGATTGACAAGATGCTGGAAGCTGCGGCTAACAATTCGCAAGAGCAGCTTGACCCACGTATAGAAGCGGCGAAAATCAGGGCCGAGACAGACATTCAGAAGGTCAAGGCTCAGAACGAAGGCGACATGGCCGAGCTGCAGACCAGGCTTGCGATCAAGCAGGCCGACATCTCGGCCCGTCGAGAGGAGATGCAGATGCAGCGCGAGATCGAGATGCTGCGCCTAGCCAACGCTCAGAACATCACGTTGGAGCAGATCAAGGCGCAGCTGGCTCAGTCGGCGATGAAGGAACGCGGCAAGAAGGAGCTCTTCGCCGCGGAGCAGCGTCTGAAGCTCGTATCTGGATCAGGCATCTAACCCGAACACCGAAGGACACATCATGCCAAACCTCTACATCACCGAGTTTGCCCAAGAGGGTAACGACGCTTTGGGCCAGGTCATGCCTGTGGCCAAGGCCATCCCACTGGCCGAACAGAAGGTGGTCTTCAGCACCAGCACGCAAAGCGCCACGCTGAACGCCAACACGACGCTGGTGCGCCTGCACTCGGACGGCGTGTGCAGCGTGGCGTTCGGGACCAACCCGACGGCCACGACCAGCAACATGCGGCTGGGCATAGGGCAGACGGAGTACATCGCCGTTCAGACCAACAGTGGTCTGAAGATCGCGGCCGTCAACAACACCTAAGCAGCCATGTTTCCGATTCCCACCCAGGGCCTGATGGGCGCGATGTCCGGTAGTGACATCACGGCCGGTGCTGCGCTTGCGCTGGAGTTCCTGAACACCACTGCATTAGATTCTCGTATCACCTTCTCCCGAGGCACCAACGCCACGCTGACGGACTCCAATGGCCGGGTGGC
>CAZUKC010000131.1:0-4742 GCA_964620375.1 uncultured Ramlibacter sp.
ATGAGTGCTTTATGACTCATCTGGGCCAAGCAGTAGACGCGCACTCGCCCGCCAAAGTCAACCAGAAAACGACACCGTAGGCTTTCAGGGCTGCGCCCGAGCGCGGCAAATCGCAGCAAAACCGGCCATTGGCCCCATAATTCGCAAGCGTGCCGTCAGCTTGGCTGCACGTTCCTGCGGTGATTGGTCAGTTTCGCGTCTGAATGCAGCTTTCGAGTGTGTGATTGCGTGCCCGGCTCCATCGCGTTTTGCGTTCTTCTATAGGAGCCTCTGATGGGCAACAAACTCTACGTGGGCAATCTGCCCTACTCTTTCCGTGACGGCGACCTCGAGCAGGCCTTCAGCCAGTACGGCCAGATCACCAGCGCCAAGGTCATGATGGAGCGCGACACCGGTCGCTCCAAGGGCTTCGGCTTTGTCGAAATGGGCAGCGAGGCCGAGGCACAGGCCGCGATCCAGGGCCTGAACGGCCAGCAAGTCGGCGGCCGTGGCCTGGTGGTCAACGAAGCCCGTCCGATGGAGCCGCGTCCGCGCTCTGGCGGCTACGGCGGCGGTGGTGACCGTGGCGGCTACGGTGGTGGCGGCGGCCGCGGCGGCTACTGAACCTGCGTAACCTGGCGAAAAAGGGCTCTCCGGAGCCCTTTTTTCATGCCAAAAGCCCGGGGGAACCCCTTGTCTAACAGCCGAATCTGTGTTCCATAATGATTTGGCGTGGGCCAAGTAGTTTCACGCATGGATTGCGGTGAACAGGTCACTTTCGCGTTGCAGATTGTCACGGGGCGCTTTCGGGACTCCATCGCTGAGCTCAATGTTTCTATAGGAGTCCCGTTTTCATGGGCAACAAACTCTACGTGGGCAACCTGCCCTATTCGGTGCGCGACAACGACCTCGAGCAGGCGTTCAGCCAATTCGGCACCGTGACCAGCGCCAAGGTGATGATGGAACGCGACACCGGCCGCTCCAAGGGATTCGGCTTCGTGGAGATGGGCAGCGACGCCGAAGCCCAGGCCGCGATCAACGGGATGAACGGCCAGCCCCTGGGCGGCCGTAGCGTGGTCGTGAACGAAGCCCGACCGATGGAGGCGCGCCCTCCCCGCTCTGGCGGCTACGGCGGGGGCGGTGGTGGATACGGTGGGGGTGGCGGCGGCTACGGCGGTGGCGGTGGCGGCGGAGGTTATGGAGGCGGCGGTGGCGGTTACGGTGGTGGCCGCGGAGATCGCGGGGGTGACCGCGGGGGCGGTGGCCGCGGCGGCAATGACGGCGGTTTCCGCAGCCCCTACGGCTCGGGCCCGCGCGGTGGCGGACGCGGCGGCGATCGCGGAGACCGTGGCGGCTACTGAGTGATACGCGCCTTGCGGCGCACACTCCCACACGACAGACAGACGGGGCGCAAGCCCCGTTTGCTTTTGGAGGCTGACGCAAGGCGGTGTGCCGTCGAGCCGGACCTACCGCTGGCGCAGGAGCCGTCTGACGCGGCCGCGGCAGACGCTGCATAGATTGACGGGGGTCGAAACCATGCTCGCCGAGGCCCCCGATGACCCCGACCTCCACGCTGACCCAACGCCTGGCCGTGGCGGTCGCTGCGGTGATGCTGTGCCTACCCGCGCTGTGGAATGGCCTGCCCTTCTTCTACCCGGACACGCCCACCTACCTGCGCGGCGCCGAGAAGGTGGCCGAGCGTTTGCACGAACGCCTGTGGCCGCCGAGCGAACCCCGCGCCACGCGGAAAGACACGCCCCAGCCGCCAGCCTCCGCGGCCGGCGACACAACACGCGGCCTGTCCTCGCTGCAGGACCAGGTGGTGCTGGCGGGGCGCTCGGTGTATTACGGCGGCCTGCTCCACGCCAGTGAGCGCGCAGGCAGCCTGTGGCTGGCCGTGGCGCTGCAGGGTCTGTGCGTGGCAGCCGTGCTGCACCTGCTGATGGTGCGCTTGTGGCGGATTGGGACCAGCGCCTTTCTGGCCACGGCCGCGGGCCTCACGCTGGCCACGCCGCTGGCGGTGTACACGGGTCTGTTGATGCCCGACGTCTTCGCGGGCCTCGTCATTCTGGCGGTGGCGACGCTGGCGGTGTACTGGCGGCAGCTGGTCTGGACCGAGCGGGGGCTGCTGGCCGCGGTGCTGCTGTTCGGCCTGCTGGCGCACGCCAGCCATGTGGCGGTCACCGCGGTGCTGCTGCTGGTGGCGCTGGGGCTGCGCGCCTGGAACCCGCGATGGCAGGGCCTGTCGGCCCCCGCGCTGTCGCTGGCGGGGGCGTGCGTGGTGATCGCGATCGCGGCGGAATGGGCCTTCGCGTTCGGGGTGCACAAGACCGTGGGGCAGCCGCCCCTGCGCCTGCCCTTCGTGTCGGCGCACCTGATCGAGTTGGGGCCGGGCACCGACTTTCTGCGCGCGCGCTGCCCCGGAGCGGACTCTGCGCTGTGCGCGTACCGCGAGAACTACCCGACCGCGTGGGACGACTTTCTGTTCTCCACCGACCCGGCGCGCGGCACCTTTGCGCTGGCCGATGCCGAGGGCAAGCGGCGCATCGTGGCGCAGCAGTGGCAATTCGCCAGGGACGTGATCGCCTTCGACCCGGCGGGCGTGCTGCGTGGCTGGAGCGCTGACCTGCTGCGGCAGTTGATGGCCTTCCGCGTCGACGTGTGGAGCTTCGGGCCGCGCCAACTGGCGATGTACGAGGGCCGGGTGTCGCCAGAAACCTTCGCGGCGATGCAGGTCAGCCGCGGCCTGCACGAGCCAGCCTACAACCGCGTGCTGACGATGGCCACCTATGCCAGCGTAGGCGCCAGCGTGCTGCTGGCGCTGTGGTGGACCCTGCGCCGACGGGCGGGCGCACCGGCGCGGGTGCCGCAGCGCCTGGAACAGGTGGCCACGCTGGTGGTGGCGGGCGTGGCCGCGAATGCGCTGGTGTGTGTGACGGCGGCCTCGTGGCTGGATCGCTTTCAGTCGCGGGTGATCTGGTTGCTGCCCTTCCTGGCGCTGAGCGTGTTGGCGCTGGTGTGGTCACGACGTTCGGCAGATCAGGCCGTGACGGTGCCACAGACACAGCCCGGCCCCGCCCGAGGACTGGAAGGAGCCGCGTCATGAGCAGCACGGCTTCTTCCACCCCCGGCACGCTGGGGGTCCAGCGCGCACGCTGGACCGATTACCTGCGCATGGCGCGCCTGGACCACATGACCAAGCATGTGTTCATCCTGCCCGGGCTGGTGCTGGCCTGGGTGCTGCGCGCGCCGCCGCTGCAGGGGGCCTGGTGGCCGATCACGCTGGGGCTGGCCAGTGCGGTGCTGATCGCATCGGCCAACTACATCCTCAACGAATGGCTGGACCGCCATTTCGATGCCCACCATCCGGACAAGTCGCGGCGGCCGGCGGTGACGGCGGCCCTGTCGCCGCTGCCGGTGTGGGGCAGCTACCTGGCGTGCAGCGGCGCGGGGCTGGCACTGGCGCTGCAGGTCGGACCGCTGTTCGCGGCGACGAGCGCGCTGTTCTGGTTGTCGGGCGTGGTGTACAACGTGCGCCCGCTGCGACTGAAGGACCAACCCTATCTGGACGTGCTGTCCGAGTCGATGAACAACCCGATCCGGCTGATGCTGGGGTGGTCGATGATCGAGCAGTCCACGGTGGCGCCGGCCTCATTGCTGCTGGCGTACTGGATGGGGGGCGCGTTCCTGATGGGAGCCAAGCGGCTGTCGGAGTACCGCGAGATCGCGGCCGGCCCGGGCGGCATCGGGGTGCTGCATCGTTACCGGCGGTCGTTTCGGCACTACACGCAGGAGCGGCTGCTGGTCTCGTGTTTCGTGTACGCGCTGCTGTCCACGCTGCTGGTGGGTTTCTTCCTGGTGAAGTACCGCATCGAGTACCTGGTGGCCTGCCCGCTGGTGATCGCGATGTTCGCGCATTACCTCGCGCTGTCCTTGCGGGCGGGGTCGGTGGCGCAAAAGCCCGAGAAGCTGTTTCGCGAGGGCCTGCTGATGGCGATCACCGGGGCGACCGCGCTGTCGCTGCTGGGCCTGAGTTTCGTGAGCCTGCCGCGCCTGCACGCCCTGGCCGAGCCGCACTTCATCACGCTGGACAAGGCGCACAAGCGACCATGAACGGGCGCATCGACTGGGACCGGATCGACCTGGTGGTGTTCGATGTCGACGGCACGCTGTACGACGCGCGGCGCCTGCGTCGGGCAATGCTGCGGCCACTGCTGGCCGCGGCCTGGCGAGAACGCAGCCTGCGCACGCTGCGGGTGCTGCAGGTCTTTCGCGCGCAGCGCGAGGTGTTGGGTGGCGAGGAGAACCCGCACTTCCTGCAGCTGCAGTACACCCGCACCGCCGCGCGCACCGGGTGTGACGCGGACACGGTGCGTGCGCTGGTGCAGCAGTGGATGGAGCAGCGGCCCTTGCCTCTGCTGCGGGCCTGCCGATGGCCGCGGGTGGAGGTGGTGTTCGACGCACTGCGCGCCGCAGGCAAGACGGTGGCGGTGTGGTCGGACTACCCCGCGCGGGACAAGCTGCAGGCCCTGGCCCTGCAGGCCGACCGCGTGGTGGCGGCCACCGACCCCGAGATCGCGCGCCTGAAGCCCGACCCGCGAGGGCTGCTGGCGCTGCTGGAACGCACCGGCACCCCGGCGGCGCGGGCCCTGATGGTGGGCGACCGGCTGGACCGGGATGCGTGGGCGGCGCGGCGCGCCGGCGTGCCGGCGCTGGTGCTGACGCGGGACGTGCCGGCACCCGACCGCGTGCTGTCGTTCCGG
>CAZUKC010000131.1:4752-5493 GCA_964620375.1 uncultured Ramlibacter sp.
CGCGCCCCTATTCACAGCGCCCGCAGGGGTGGCCGCCTGATGGATCACGCACAGCCTCAGGGCCTGCGCGCCCTGCTGGCCTATGCGCCAGGCTACACGCTGGCAGCCGGCCTGGCGGCGGTCGTCGACATCGGCGGCTTTCACTGGCTGGCGCAGCGGATGCACAGCGTGGCGGGCGCGGCGGCCTTGAGTTTCGTGGTGGCGGCGGTGGTGAACTACACGCTGTCGTCTCGGTGGGTCTACCGGCGCGCGTGGCGCGATCTGCGGCGTGCGGGCCTGTTCCTGGTGTTCGCCTGCGTGGGGCTGTGCCTGAACACTGGCATGACCTGGTGGCTGGCGACCGCGCTGCCCCTGCACCTGACGCTGGCCAAGGTGGGCGGCGTGGCCATTGCCTTCGGCTTCAATTTCCTGGTGAACACGCGCCTGGTGTTCGGCCGCGGGGCGCGGCCTCAGGCTTCGCCCTGACGGTGTTTGCGCGGTCGGCCCGCCAGCAGGCGATCGAGCCAGGCCGCGGGCAGCACGCGCAGCAGCGCCGCAACGATGGCCATCGGCCAGGGAATGATGCGATGGGGTACGCCCGCGGCGATGGCGCGCACCGCGCGGTCCGCGAAGTCGGCCGACGCCATGAGAAAGGGCATGGGATAGCGGTTGCGGCGGGTGAGCGGCGTGGCGATGTAGCCGGGGCTCAGGACGACGACCTTCACGCCCTGCGGGCGCAATTCGCCGCGCAGGGATTCGCAG
>CAZUKC010000132.1:0-5156 GCA_964620375.1 uncultured Ramlibacter sp.
TCATCAGCAAGTATTCCGACCATATTTCCCTGCCCATCCTCATGCCCAAGGAGGAGTGGAAAGAGGGCGAAAACGACCAGCCTGGCCAGATGGTCAAGACCGGCGAATGGGAAACCGTCAACAAGGCCAGCGCCCTGTGGAGCCGGCCCAAGAAGGACATCAGCACCGAGCAGTACCAGGAGTTCTACAAGCAGATCAGCCACGACCACGAGGCGCCGCTGGCCTGGTCCCATAACCGGGTGGAAGGCAGCACCGAGTACGTGCAGTTGCTGTACATCCCGGCGCGCGCGCCCTTCGACCTCTGGAACCGCGACAAGAAGGCGGGCGTGAAGCTGTACGTCAAGCGCGTGTTCATCATGGACGACGCCGAGGCGCTGATGCCGGTGTACCTGCGGTTCGTGAAGGGGGTGATCGATTCGTCCGACCTGCCGCTGAACGTGAGCCGCGAGCTGCTCCAGGAAAGTCGCGATGTGCGCGCCATCCGCGAGGGCAGCACCAAGCGCGTGCTGGCGATGCTGGAAGACATGGCCAAGCTGGAGAAGGACGAGGCGGCCTCCGAGGAGGACAAGGCCAAGTACGCGAAGTTCTACGCCGAGTTCGGCGCGGTGCTCAAGGAGGGTCTGGGCGAGGACCATGGCAACCGCGAGCGCCTGGCCAGGCTGCTGCGGTTTGCGTCCACCACGCATGACACGGTCAGCGTCTCTCTGGCCGACTACAAGGCCCGCATGAAAGAGGGCCAGGAGGCGATCTACTACATCACCGCCGACACGCTGGCCGCCGCGAAGAACAGCCCGCAGCTGGAGGTGTTCCGCAAGAAGGGCATCGAGGTGCTGCTGATGGCGGACCGTGTGGACGAATGGGCACTGAACTTCCTGCCCGAATTCGACGGCACGCCGATGCAGTCGGTGGCCAAGGGCGCTTTCGACCTGGGCAAGCTGCAGGACGAGGCCGAAAAGAAGGCCGCCGAGGAGGCCGCCGAGGCCTTCAAGCCGGTGCTGGCGCGCCTGAAGGAGACGCTGAAGGACCGCGCGCAGGACGTGCGCGCGACCACGCGCCTGGTCGATTCACCCGCCTGCCTGGTGGTCAACGATGGCGGCATGAGCCTGCAGATGGCCCGCCTGCTCAAACAGGCTGGCCAGCCCGCGCCCGAGACCCGGCCGGTGCTGGAGGTCAACCCCGAGCACGCGCTGGTGAAGAAGCTGGAGGGCTCGGTGCATTTCCATGACCTGGCCCACATCCTGTTCGACCAGGCCCTGCTGGCCGAAGGCGGCATGCCCGAAGACCCGGCGGCGTACGTGAAGCGGGTGAACGCGCTGCTCGCCTGAGCGTCACACCACCAGCGGTGGCTCGTCCATCGCCTCGAGTTGCTCCTCGAGCATCAGCACCTGGTCTTTCCAGTAGTCGCTACTGCCGAACCACGGAAAGGCGATCGGAAACGCCGGGTCGTCCCAGCGCCGTGCCAGCCAGGCGCTGTAGTGGATCAGGCGCAGGGTGCGCAGGGGCTCGATGAGGGTCAGCTCGCGGCGGTCGAATTCGCGAAACTGCTCGTAGCCGTCGACCAGCGCCCCCAGCTGCCGCTGTCGCTGCGCGCGTTCGCCCGAGAGCAGCATCCACAGATCCTGCACCGCAGGCCCCGTGCGGGCATCGTCCAGGTCTACGAAATGTGGGCCCTGGTCCGGCGTCCACAGGATGTTGCCGGGGTGGCAGTCGCCGTGCAGGCGCAGCCGCTGCGGCTCGAAGGCCGAGAGGCGCGCGTCGATGGCAGCGATCGCCTCGTTGCACAGACGCTCCCAGCGCGAGACCACGTCCAGGGGGATCGCGTCGTGCGACAGCAGCCAGTCGCGCGGTTCGATCGCAAAGCTGGCCAGGTCCAGGGCGGGTCGGTGGATGAACGGCCTGGCCTGTCCCACGGCGTGGATGCGGGCGAGGAAGCGACCGATCCACTCGAGCACTTCTTCGTCGTCCAGCTCCGGCGCCCGGCCACCACGGCGCGGGCTCACGCTAAAGCCGAAGCCGCCGTGGTGGTGCAGGGTCTGGCCGCCGACCACCAGCGGTGGCACGGCGGGCACTTCGGCCGCCGCCAGTTCGGCGGCGAAGGCGTGCTCCTCGAGGATGGCTGCATCGCTCCAGCGTCCCGGGCGGTAGAACTTGGCCACCACCTGGGCGTGGCCCTGCACAGGTTCGTCCAGGGGGATCTGGTAGACACGGTTTTCGTAGGAGCTCAACGCCGTCAGGCGCCCGTCGCCCCACAGGCCGATCGAGGCCAGCGCGTCCAGCACGGCGTCGGGGGTGAGGGTCTCATAGGGATGCAGAGCGTCGGCCATGGGGGGATTGTCCTCCCGGCGCAGCCCTCAGCCCCGAAAGCGTCGGCGGGTCAGGACCAGGGCCAGAGCGAACGCCGCCACCCCGTACACCGCCAGCACCAGAAGGTGGCGCAGCGGCGCGTCGGGCCAGCGGTCCAGGAACAGGGGACGCACCAGTTCGACCGCGGCAGTCAGGGGCAGGTAGTCGGAGATCACGCGCAGCACCGTGGGCAGCTGCTCGCGGGGGAAGAACACGCCCGAGAGGAACATCATCGGCGTGAGGGACAGGGTGAAGTAGTAGTTGAAGAAGTCGTAGCCCTTGGCCAGGGCGTTGAAGATGAGGGCCATGCTGGCGAAGGTCGCGCCGGCGAAGGCCAGCACGACCCAGGCCACCAGCAGCTTGGGGCTGGTGCTGATGCCGAGGATCACCATCACCACCAGGATGACCGAGACGGTGAAGACCGCCTTGTAGGTGGCCCACAGCATTTCGGCGACGACCACGTTGTCCAGGGATACCGGCGCGTTCAGGATGCCGCTCCAGGTCTTTTGCACGTGCATACGTGAGAAGGCGGAATACAGCGCCTCGAAGGACGCGGCGTTCATGGCGCTCATGCAGATCGAGCCGCTGGCCAGGAACACCAGGTAGGGCACCTGGGTATCTCCCAGCCGCACCTGACCCACCAGGGCACCCAGGCCGTAGCCGAAAGCGATCAGCCAGATCAGGGGTTCGGCGATGTTGGCCAGCAGGCTGGGGATGGCCAGCTTGCGCCACACCAGCAGGTTGCGAAGGAATACCGGCCACCACCGGGTGGACAGGTCGGGTGCGTGCCAGAGCGTGTGGTCATGCATGTTCGAGGTCCAGTGAGGAGGGTGTTCGTGGGCGGCCGCAGGACGCTTCGGGGGTGATCATCCTTCTTCTCTAATCTGGCGGCCGGTGAGCTTGAGGAACAGGTCCTCGAGGTTGGCGGGTCGGTGCAGGGTGCGCAGGCCGGGGCGCGAAGCCAGGGCCTCCAGCAGCGGGCGGGCGTCCTGGGTGTAGAAGAAGACGGTCTCGCCACTGACTTCGACACGCGCAGCCAGCGAGCGCACAGGCGTGTCAGGCAGCTCCAGTGCGCCCTGGCCGTAGGCCTCGACCACGTCGGGCTCGAGGTGGTGCGCGATCAGGTCGCGCGGTCGGCCCTCCGCGATCTTGCGGCCGTGGTCCATCACCAGCAGGCGGTGACACAGACGCTCGGCCTCGTCCATGAAATGCGTGGTCAGGAGGATGGACTTGCCCTGTTGCAGCAGCAGCTGCAGCCGCTCCCACATCAGGTGCCGCGCCTGCGGGTCCAGCCCGGTGGTGGGCTCGTCCAGCAGCAGCAGGTCGGGGTCGTTGACCAGGGCCCGGGCCAGGCTCAGGCGCCGTCGCATGCCACCCGACAGCTCGCCCGGGCGGGCCTGGGCCTTGTGTGTGAGGGCGGCGAATTCCAGCAGCTGCGGGATACGCTCACGCACCTGGCGCGCCGACATCCCGAAATAGCGGCCGTACACCAGCAGGTTCTCGGCGCAGGTGAAATCGGGGTCCAGCGTGTCGAACTGGCTCACCACGCCCAGTCGGGCCTTGATGGCCATGGCGTCACGGGGCAGGGACAGGCCCAGCGCGCTGACCTCGCCGCTGTCGGGTGCGGTCTGGCCCAGGCACATGCGCACCGTGGTGGTCTTGCCCGCGCCGTTGGGGCCGATCACGCCCAGGCACTCGCCCGGCGCGATGTGGAAGGAGAGGTCGTCGACCACCGTGGCCTCTCCATAGCGCTTGGTCAGGTGGCGGACGGAGAACAGCGGTGCGGGGACATCCATGGCGGCGGGTATTGTGGCCCACCCGGCAGCCGCGCAGGGGCCCCCGTAGAATTCCCGGCTTTCCCCCTTCCCACCGCAGTACGTGTCGTCCCCCCTGTCCATCCAGATGCAGCACCTGCTGCCCCAGCAGCTGCTGACGCGTATGGCGGGAACCTTCGCAGGTTGGCAGGGCGGGGCGCTCACGCACGCGGCGATCCGCCGCTTCATTGCCCGCTACGGCGTAGACATGACCGAAGCGGCGGACCCGCGGCCTGAGGCCTACCCCACCTTCAACGAGTTCTTCACCCGTGCGCTGCGCCCGGGCGCGCGGCCTCAGGCCGAAGCGCAGTTCATCTGTCCGGTGGACGGAGCGATCAGCCAGTTCGGGCCGATCGACGAGGACCAGATCTTCCAGGCCAAGGGCCACCGCTATTCGACGACCGCCCTGGTGGGCGGCGACGCTGCGCTCGCGCGCCAGTTCGACCGCGGGCATTTCGCGACGCTGTACCTCTCGCCCCGCGATTACCACCGCATCCACATGCCCTGCGACGGGCGCCTCACGCGCATGGTCTACGTGCCCGGCGACCTGTACTCGGTCAACCCGCTCACCGCGCAGCACGTGCCGGGCCTGTTCGCCCGCAACGAGCGGGTGGTGTGCGTGTTCGACACCGCGCATGGCCCCTTCGTGAACGTGCTGGTGGGCGCAACCATCGTGGGCAGCATGGCCACGGTGTGGCACGGCGTGGTCAATCCGCCGCGTACGCGCGAGGTGCGCACCTGGCGCTACGACGATCAGGAGATCGTCCTGCGCAAAGGCGAGGAAATGGGCCGCTTCCTGCTCGGATCCACCGTGGTGATGCTGTTCCCGAAGGGCGTGGTGACCTTCAACCCCGACTGGACCCCCACCCGCCCCGTGCGCCTAGGCGAAGCGATGGCGTCGGCCTCAAAGGCCTGACCCCAATACCCCCGCAACCCGCAGTAACGACTGCGCGCCAGCCCCTCAACCCAGTGCCAGCGCGGAACCGGCTCCGCCGGGCC
>CAZUKC010000132.1:5175-5394 GCA_964620375.1 uncultured Ramlibacter sp.
GGGGGAGGCGGCGGCAGGCCGCGTGGGGGGGGGAATCTACTGAAACGCCACCTCGTCAAAGCTGCGCAGCTTGCGACTGTGCAGGCGGTTGCTGCCGCCCGCGCGCAGGATCTCGATGGCCCGCATGCCGATGCGCAGGTGCTGGTCGACCCGCTCGCGGTAGAAGTGGTTAGCCATGCCGGGCAGCTTGATCTCGCCGTGCAGGGGCTTGTCGCTCAC
>CAZUKC010000133.1:0-5318 GCA_964620375.1 uncultured Ramlibacter sp.
GCCGACCTGGCGGCAGATCACGCTGCGCGAGCTCGACGCGCTGTTCCTGCGCGGTCGCTGAGTCCCCCGCGCCGATGGCCCGCGCACCCGCTGCTCCCCTACCCTATCTCGCCCTGGCCGGCCCCACCGCGAGCGGCAAGTCTGCGGCCGCCCTGGCCCTGGCACAGGTGCGTCCCATCGAGATCGTGAGCGTCGACTCCGCCCTGGTGTACCGGAGTATGGACATCGGCACCGCCAAGCCCACGGCCGAAGAACGCGCCCGCGTGCCCCATCACCTGATCGACATCCGCGACCCGGCACGGGCCTACAGCGCCGCCGAGTTTGCGAGCGACGCGGTGCGCTGCATCCGAGAGATTCACGCGCGCGGCGCCTTGCCCGTGCTGGCCGGCGGCACCATGCTGTACTTCAAAGCGCTGTTCGAGGGCCTGGCACCCATGCCGCCGGCCGACCCACAGGTGCGCGCCGAGCTGGAAGCCCAGGCTGCGCGCGAGGGCTGGCCCGCACTGCACGCGCAACTCGCGCGCGTCGACCCGGCGACGGCAGCGCGCCTGGCCCCCCTGGACTCGCAAAGGATCCAGCGCGCCCTGGAGGTCTACCGGATCTCGGGCCGCCCCCTGAGCGACTGGCACGCACAGCCCGCGCAGGACGGCGCCCTGGGCCCCCTGCCGCCCGCGCTGCTGCTCTCGCTGG
The DNA here is from genome assembly GCA_964620375.1 of uncultured Ramlibacter sp. GTDB lineage: Bacteria > Pseudomonadota > Gammaproteobacteria > Burkholderiales > Burkholderiaceae_C > Ramlibacter. The sequence goes on from CAZUKC010000133.1 coordinate 691, forward strand.
AGCCACAGGACCGCGCCTGGCTGCATACGCGCATCGCCGCGCGGTTCACGCAGATGCTGGACACCGGTCTCCTGGAGGAAGTGCGGCAACTGCGCGCGCGCGGCGACCTGCACGCGCAGCTGCCGTCGATGCGCTGCGTGGGCTACCGCCAGGTCTGGGACTGGCTGGACGCGCAGGATCGCGCCCACCCAGGCCAGGGGCCGGCACCGGACCTGCGGACCCTGGCCGACACTGGCATCGCCGCTACCCGGCAGCTTGCCAAGCGCCAGATCACCTGGCTGCGCAGCATGCCCACCCGCCGCCTCATCGCCTGCGACGCGCCCGATGCCCTGGCGCAGGTGCTGCGCGCCGTACAGGATCTCGCCGTATGAATGCCCCCGTCGTGAGCGTGCAGGGTCTGGCCAAGCGCTATGGGACCGACATCGTCTTCGAGGGGGTTTCGCTCGACGTTGCGGGCGGCGAGTTCGTGGCCATCGTGGGCGACTCGGGTGTGGGCAAGTCCACGCTGCTCAATTGCCTGGCGGGCCTGGACAGCTTCGACGCGGGACACGTGCGCCTGTGCGGGCACGACCTGGGAGCCGCCAGCGATGACGCGCGCGCCCTGCTGCGACGGCGCCACGTGGGCTTCGTTTTCCAGGCCTTCCACGTGCTGCCGCACCTGGACGTGGCGCAGAACGTTGCCCTGCCCCTCATGCTGCTGGGGGAGACACCGGCCGCCATCGCGCCCAGGGTGCAGGCCATGCTCGAGGCCGTGGGCCTGGCCGGTCTGGGCGCACGCCTGCCGCAGCAACTCAGTGGCGGGCAGCTGCAGCGCGTTGCAATCGCGCGGGCGCTGGTACACCGGCCTGCCCTCCTGCTGGCGGACGAGCCCACGGGCAACCTCGACCCGGGTACCGCGGCGCGGGTCATGGACCTGCTGCTGGCGCAGACGCGCGAACAGGGCGCAGCCCTGGTGCTGGTGACACACTCCGAGGCCGCCGCCCGGCGGGGTGACCGGGTGCTGCACCTGACCGCACGCGGATTCACCTGACCGGCGATGCTGGCCCTGCTGCGCACCTTCTCCTGGCAGGAACTGCGTCACCACCCCTGGCGCAGTGCGGCCGCCGTGGTGGCCGTGATGCTGGGCGTGGCCCTGGCCTTCTCGGTGCACTTGATCAATGCCTCGGCCCTCAGCGAATTCTCCAGCGCTGTGCGTTCCGTCAACGGGCAGCCGGACCTGGAGCTGCGCGCGGTGCAGGGCGGCTTTAGCGAATCGCTGTACGCGCGCGTGGGCACCCACCCGCAGGTCGCCCTGGCCAGCCCGATACTGGAAACCCCCACCGTGGCCGCCACGCCCTCGGGCCGGCGCCAGGCGCTGCGGGTGCTGGGCGTCGACGCCCTGACGGTGGCGACCCTCGCGCCTGCGCTCATGCCCATGCCGGCCGCGGGCAGCGATCGCTTCGCCTTCTTCGCGCCGGCCACGGTCTTCCTCAATGCCGCGGCGCGCCAGGCGCTGCCCGGCGAGCGCCTCGAACTGCAGGTGGGACTGCGGCGGGTACCCGTCGTCGTGGCGGGCACGGTGGCCGCCGGCGGTGGGCCGCTGGCGGTGATGGATATCGGCGCGGCGCAGGACCTGTTCGGACGTGCCGGGCAACTCACGCGCATCGACCTGCGGCTAGCCCCTGGCACGACTCGAGAAGACTTCCTGCGGTCACTGCCGTTGCCGGCCGGCGTCACTGCCGCCGAACCCGGCGACGCAGCCCAGCGCGTGAGCAACCTCTCCCGCGCCTACCGCGTGAACCTCACCGTCCTGGCCCTGGTGGCCCTCTTCACCGGGGCCTTCCTCGTGTACTCGGTACTGTCCCTGAGCGTGGCACGGCGCACGCGTCAGCTCGCCCTCCTGGGCGTGCTGGGCCTGACTGCGGGCCAGCGGCTTCGACTCGTCGCCGTCGAATCGCTGGTCCTGGGCGCAGCGGGCAGCGTGGCAGGGATCGCCCTGGGCACGGGCCTGGCGGCCCTGGCCCTGCGCCTGCTTGGCGGCGATCTGGGTGGCGGCTATTTCTCAGGCGTCGCACCGACCCTGCAATGGAGCACCGGCGCGGCGATGGTCTACGGCGCTCTGGGCGTGGTGGCCGCGGCCGTCGGAGGCTGGCTGCCCGCCCGCCAGGCGCAGCGACTGCCCCTGGCGCCATCGCTCAAAGGCCTGGGTCAGGCCGGTGGCACCGAGCACCGTCACCGCGCCAGCCTCGCGCTGATCGCCCTGGGCGGCCTGCTGGCGCTGCTGCCGCCGGTCGCGGGTATACCGCTGGCGGCCTACCTCTCGGTGGCCCTGCTGCTGGTGGGGGGCATCACTGCCTTGCCCTGGATGGTGGCGGGCGTCTACGACTCGCTGGCCCCGCGCCTGGCGCATCGGCTGCTGCCCCTGCTGGCCGTGGAGCGCGCACGGCGGGTGCGCGAAACCGCCGCGGTTGCGGTGAGCGGCGTGGTCGCATCCTTGAGGCTGGCCGTCGCCCTGGCGGTGATGGTCGCAAGCTTTCGCGACTCGGTGACACGCTGGCTGGACGTGGTGCTGCCCGCTGACCTCTACGTGCGTACCGCCGACGGCACCGCCGCCGGCGATACCGCCTTCCTGGACGCGCCCTTCGTGCAGGCGGCAGGCCAGGTGCCGGGGGTCGCGCGCACCGCCACCCAACGCGTACGCGGCCTGTTGCTGGATCCGTCCCTGCCGCCGGTGGTCCTGCTCGCACGCCCGCTGGACGATCCAGCCCAGAGCCTGCCGATGGTCGACGCGCCTCGGTCCGTGCCGGCGGGCCGCATCGGCCTGTACGTGAGCGAGGCCATCATCGACCTGTATGGCGTCGTGCCGGGCCAGGGCTTCGAGGCCCTCTCGCGGGCCTTCGAGAGCCGGCCCGAGTTCTTCGTGGCTGGCACCTGGCGCGACTACGCGCGCCAGAGCGGCGCGGTGATGATGGACCGCGACGACTACCTGCGTCTGACCGGCGACGCGCGGGTCAACGACCTGATGCTGTGGCTTTCGCCCAGCGCCGACGCGGGGGCGGTGCAGTCGGCCCTGCGAGCCCTGGCACCGGGTCAGGGCCTGCTGGAATTTGCCACCACCCAGGACATCCGCACCGTCTCGCTGCGCATCTTCGACCGCAGCTTCGTGGTCACCTACTGGCTGCAGGCGGTGGCCATCGGCATCGGCCTGTTCGGCGTGGCCGCCAGCTTCAGCGCGCAGGTGCTGGCGCGGCGCAAGGAGTTCGGCCTGCTGCAACACCTGGGCCTCACCCGGCGCCAGGTGCTGGTGGTGGTCGCCGGCGAGGGTGCCGCCTGGACCCTGATCGGCTCGCTGGCCGGCCTGGCCCTCGGGCTGGCGGTGGCCGTGGTGCTGGTGCATGTGGTCAACCCGCAGAGCTTTCACTGGACCATGGACCTGCTGGTGCCCTGGGGGCGCCTGGCGCTCCTGTGCGCCGCGGTGGTGGCTGCCGGCACGCTCACCGCCTGGTTCGCGGGCCGCGCTGCCGCAGGGCGCGACACGGTGCTGGCGGTGAAGGAGGACTGGTGATGCCGTCTCTTGGCGCGCGCACCGCACTGTCCCGGCGCAGCCTGCTGTTGGCCCTGGCGGCGGGCGCCGGGGCGGGGTCCGGGCCGTCACGAGCCCTGCCCGCGCGGACGCTGGTCTTTCCCCGCGATCACGGCGCACACCCGGACCTGCGCACCGAGTGGTGGTACGTCACGGGTCAGGCCCGTGCCGGCACACGCACCTTCGGATTTCAGGTCACCTTCTTCCGCTCGCGCGTGGACACCGCCCAGAGCCTGCAATCGGCTTTCGCCGCGCGCCAGCTGCTGTTCGCGCATGCTGCAGTGACCGACGTGCAGGGGCGTCGCCTGTGGCACGACCAGCGCATCGCGCGCGCCGGCTTCGGCATCGCACAGGCGGCATCCGACGACACACGGCTATCGCTTCGTGACTGGTCGCTGGTGCGCCAGCCGGACGGCCGCTACCACGCGCGCCTGCCGGCCGGCGAGTTCACGCTGGACCTGCGCTTCACACCCACGCAGCCGCTGCTGCTGCAGGGACAGCAGGGGCTTTCGCGCAAGGGCCCCGAGCTGCGCCAGGCCAGCTACTACTACAGCCAGCCCCAGCTACAGACCGAGGGGCGGCTACAGCTGCAGGGGCAGGCCTTCGACGTGACGGGCCGGGCCTGGCTCGATCACGAATGGAGCGAGGAGCTGCTGCACCCCGAAGCGGTGGGTTGGGACTGGATCGGGATGAACCTTCTGGATGGCAGCGCCCTGACGGCCTTCCGACTGCGGCGCGCTGACGGCAGCGCGGTGTGGGACGGTGGATCGTGGCGCGCGGCCTCGGGTCCGGCACAGGCCTTCGACGCCGGGCGTACGGTGTTCACGCCGCAGCGCACCTGGGCCAGTGGACGTTCGGGCGCTCGCTACCCGGTGCAGTGGCAGCTGGTGTGCCCCGCGGGCCGCTACACCGTGCGCGCGCTGCTGGACGACCAGGAGCTGGACAGCCGGCAATCCACCGGCGCGATCTACTGGGAGGGCCTGAGCGAACTGGCCGACGAACGCGGCGAGGTGGTGGGCCACGGCTACCTCGAGATGACGGGGTACGCGCAGCCCCTGAGGCTGTA
>CAZUKC010000134.1:0-5281 GCA_964620375.1 uncultured Ramlibacter sp.
TCACGAACGCCATCTGCACCTGGCCCCCGGCGAAAGCGGTAGCCAGCGGCGGGGCGCCGGTATAAGGGATGTGCTGGAAGCGGGTGCCGGCCAGCTCGTTGAAGTACTCGCTGTAGAGGTGGGAAGCGCCGCCGACGCCGGTGGAGCCGTAATTCACCTTGTCGCCCCGCGACCGCGCCCACGCGACGAATTCGGCCACGGACTTGTGGGGCGAATCGGCGGGCACGGCGAGGATCATCGGGAGCCGCATCACGCCGGAGATCGGCCGGAAGTCCTTCTGGGGGTCGTAGGGCAGCTTGCGCATCAGGCCGGCGGTGGCGCTCGGGCCGCTGTTGCCGAACACCAGCGTGTAGCCGTCCGCGGGCTGCTTGGCGACGTAGTCGGTACCGATGGTGCCGCCGGCTCCAGGCTTGTTTTCGACGATCACGGTCTGGCCCAGCACCTCGCGCATCGGTTGGGCGATCGCCCGTGCGAGCTGGTCGGTGGTACCGCCGGCCGGGTACGGCACGACGATGCGGATCACCCGGGAGGGAAACGCCTCCCCCTGCTGGCTGAAGGCGGGAAGCCCCACGGAAGCGGCGGCGCCGCCGGCGGCCAGCATCCTGAGTGCGCTGCGACGGGTGTGCAGGGTCATGGTTGTCTCCTGGTTGTGAATGCGCGCCGCTGCTGCCGGTCGCGCGGGGTTGAAATCAAGATGCGGGCACCGGGTCGCGGTCCATCGGGCCCGGCACGGCTGCGGCTGCGGCTGCGGCTGCAGGACCGAAGGCACCGGCGCGCTCCAGTTCGGCGATCTGCCGTTCGTCCAGGCCAAGAGCGTCCCGCAGGACCTCCTGCGTATGCTGCCCCACCGCCGGGGCCGCCACCGGATCGGCCATGGGCGTGGCGGCGTAGCGGATCGGCAAGCGCACGTTCGGAACCCAGCCGAGCACCGGATGGGGGATGCGGGTGACGAGTTCGTGGTCGCGCGCCTCGGGCGAGCGGATCGCCTCGCCCACCGTGCGCACCAATCCGCAGGGCACGCCGGCGGCGCGCATGCGAGCCTGCCAGTGCGCCCAGTCGTGCCGCGCGAACGCTTCGTCGAGGAAGGCGAACAGGCGCTCCCGATGCCGGGTGCGCAGGGGACCCGTGGCGTAATCCGCATCGGCGGCCACGTCCGGACGTTCCAGCACCTGCCCCATGAGCCGCTGGAAGATGTTGTCGTTGCCGCTGTTGATGTAGAAGGTGAGGTCGCTGGCGCGGAAGGCGCCCGAGGGGCAGGTGTCGGGGGCGGTGTTGCCGCTGCGTTGCGGCTCCTTGCCGGTGAACAGCGACTGCATGGTCGCATAGCCCGTCATCAGGACGGCCGTGTCGAACAGGGACACCTCCACCCGCTGGCCGCGGCCCAGGCGCTCCCGGGCCAGCAACGCGCCGAGCACGGCGTTGCCCACCATCATGGCGGTGCTGATGTCCATCACCGGCGAGAGCGCCCGCACGCCTTCGCGGTCGGGATAACCGTTCATGGAAACGAAGCCGCTTTCGGCCTGCGCGATGGGATCGAAGCCGAAGCGGTCGGCGAAGGCGCCTTCGCGGCTGTAGGCGGCCACCGAGCAGTAGACCAGGCGCGGGTTCAGGGCAAGGCAGGTCTCGTGGTCCAGCCCCAGGCGACGCATCACGCCCGAGGAGAAGTTCTCGACCAGCACGTCGGCGCGGCAGACGAGGTCGCGCGCCAGCGCCAGCCCCTGCGGGGACTTCAGGTCCAGCGCGATGCTCTTCTTGTTGCGGTTGCTCCAGACGAAGGGTGCGCCCTGGTCCAGTTGCGGGTGCATGGGCGGATAGCGGCGCAGGTCGTCGCCGCGGACCGGCGCCTCGACCTTGATCACCTCGGCGCCCATGTCGGCCAGGATCATGGTCGCCAGCGGCCCCGCGATGAAGTGCGAGAAGTCCACCACCCGGATGCCGTCCAGCGCATGGGGTGCGCCGGAGGCCCGTCGCTTGTGCTCCGGAAAGTCGGCTTCGAGGTTCTCCAACATGTCCTGGCCGCCTGCCTGCATCGGAGAACCGCTCACGGCGTGTACCCGAAGCCCTTGCCGAGCTCCGCCTTCATGTAGTCGCGTCCCAGTTCCATCCAGTCGGAACCGGCGGGGATGGTGACGGAGATGGCCCGCATCATGAAGGAAGACGGCTTCGCGGCGGAGACCGGCTCGGCGCCCTCCGCCAGCTTCTTCGCGCTCTCCAGGAGCAGCCGGCGCACGCGCACGATGCCTGCATCGGTGGAGCCCAGGTGCTCCTGCGAACGGTCGTAGATGGTCGCCACGCCCGACTGGCACGCGGCATCCTCCAGCCACAGGCCGGGCATGCCGGTCTGGTAGTCGTAGTTGTAGGCGTTGCCCCGGTTGAACCGGCTCCAGTACCGGTGATAAGGCACCGTCACCGGCCTGGCCTCATAGGCGCCATGCGAATGGTGGCCGGTCTCGCGGCCCTTGTAGCCGTCCTTGAACAGCTTGCGCGACTTCTCGTAGAAGGGCTGGTCCGGCGTGTACGAGAACATGATTGCCAGGGTGTGGTGGTCGTCGATGGGCACCCAGGCATGGCCGCTCAGCTCGGGGTACTGCGTAAACGGCGGCACCAAGGTCCAGAACGGCATCAGGAACTGGTTGACCCGCACGTAGTTGTGCTCGGTGCCGTCCTTGCGCCGCGCCGCGATGCTGATGCCGGCATCGTGCGGCTGGACCTCGAACTTGGGCGACAGGTCCTGGCCCTGCCGCCACTGCGCGATCGTGCTGCCGTTGCGGCGGCCATGCAGGATGGCGGCATGCGCGGAGTCGACTTCACCTTCCAGTGCCTGCAGCCAGTTGCACTCCTGCACCCGGAAGGTGACGACGGAGTGCGACTCGGGCACCATGTTCCATTCGAGCTCAGGCAGCGGCGGCGGCGTCTCGCGCTTCGGGCCCATGTAGGTCCACAGCACGCCGTTGCGCTCGCGCACGGGATAGGACTTGATGGTCATGCGGCTGGTCATGGCACTGCCCGGGGGTTCCGCCGGGGTCTCCTGGCACTGCCCCGTCACGTCGAACTTCCAGCCGTGGTAGATGCAGCGGATGCCGCCCTCCTCGTTGCGGGCGAACACCATGGGCGCGCCGCGGTGCGGGCAGGCCTGGTCCACCAGGCCGACCTGGCCCTCGCTGTCGCGGAACGCGACCAGGTCCTCGCCCAGCAGGCGCACCCGATGCGGCTGGCCGTCGCGCTCGACATCGGCGGACGCGAGGAAGGGGATCCAGTACAGCCGCATGAGCTGGCCCATCGCGGTACCGGGGCCGACGCGAACGAGCGTCTCGTTGTCTTGGGAATTCAGCATGGCCTTTTAGGGTGAGTGGTTGAACCAAACATCGATTCGCCCGATTCTAGGCAGTGCCGGCCGGCGCGTGATTCGAAAGGCCGCCGCGGTATTGAGAAACCGGAATTGAGCTGGCCCCACAGTGGTGGCAGCGGCCTTCAGGTCCAGTAGGGCTCGATGAGCGACTGCCGGCTCGCGTCGGCGCCAATGCCGGCGGAAGCCACCGTCAGCAGTTCGAGGAACCGCTGCTGGGCCCGCGTGAGGCGCCAGCTCTTGCGCATCGTGGCGCCGACCGTCGGCCTGCTTCCCGCCAGCGGTGCGCCGATGCAGCTGAGCAGGCCGGTGCGCACCTGCAGCGCCACCTGGTCCGGCATGGCGAGCGTCAGCAGGTCGCTGGCGGTCAGCAGGCGGCCGATGATCATGATCGAGCCGCACTCCACCGGCGCCTCGGGGCGGCGATCGGCGAAGAGGCGCTCCCATTCGGCACGCAGCGGCGAGTTCTCCGGCGCGATGATCCAGGGGTAGGAAGCCAGCATCTGCGGCGTGCAACTGCGCCGCGTCGCGAGCGGATGCTGCCGCCCCGCCACCACCACCGGGGCTTCCTCGTAAAGCGGGTGCGTGGCCAGGTCCGGCGCTGCGTCGTCGGGGATCTCGCCGACGATGATGTCGATCACACCGTCCCTGAGCGCCTCCACCAGTTCGCCCCAGCTGCCTTCGTGCACGCGGAACCCCGCGGGAAACCGTTCCGCCACCATCAGCGCCATGGCCTCGGGCACGAGGAAGCCACGTGCCAGGGGGGTCGTGCCGAGAGCGATGGTGGGGTTGTGCGGGTCGCGCCCGAGCTCGGAGAACGCCGCCTGGAGTTCGGCCAGCGCGAGCCTGCAACTGCGGGCAAAACGCCGACCGGCAAAGTTGACGTGCACTCCGCGGCCGCGGCGCTCCACCAGCTTGCGTCCCAGCGCCTCCTCGAGTTCGCGCACGGCCCGGTGCACTGCCGGCTGAGACAGCCCAAGGTCTGCGGCTGCAGCGGAGATGCTGCCGGCCCGCACCAGCGCCACGAAGGCGCGCAGTTGCGTCATGCTGAGCCGGCGATCCGGTTCGAACGCCGTGCCGCCCACCTGGCGGGTGCCCGTTGCCAGGTGGGCCAGGCAGGCCCGCGCCCGGTCCACCACCAGTTCCCCGGCCGCCGTGGGCACGATCCCGTCCGGGCGCCGCTCGAACAGCACCTCTCCCATCAGCTTCTCCAGCTTCAGGATGCCCTGCGTCAGCGCCGGCTGGCTGAGCCCCACCGCGCCAGCGGCCGCACTGATGCTGCCGTGCTCGTGCACGGCCGTCAGGCCGCGCAAGTGGCGCAGGTTCAGCTGGAAGGCCGCCTGTGCCGCGCCGGGCTGCGCGTCCGGCGGAGACTGCGCGTGGTTCATGGTCGCCAAGGAAGAGGAAGCTGGCCAGGCACCACTATAAAGCGCACCCTCGTCGGGGCTTCCGCTTGTTGAATTGACCGCCGGTGCCGCCACCCTTGGCGCTGAGGCGCCGGTACTTACTTTCCGCGGGTCAGCAGACGCATTTGCGCGTAATTTCCGGGCTGCGTTTCGAGGTGCCTAGAACGTGCTTGCGGGGACGCCGAGCAGCGCGAGCACTTTGCGCTGCAGGTCGGTGAGTGTGAGGTTGAATGCCTGAACGGTGCGGCCGTGTTGACGCAGTTGATGGCGCTCGGCCAGGCTGAACAGGCGCAGCACCTGCTCGGTGGTGGGATGCGCGCACTGGCGCTGCTCGGGGTAGATGGGCAGTTCCTCGATGGCTTCGTGCGCCATGGCCTGGCGCAGCTCGCGCTCGATGAGGGCCTGCACCAGCAGTGCGATCGCGTACAGGGTGAACAGTGCCTCGATGCGACCCTCGTCCTTGAGGAACACCGGGGCGATCTGGTGTACGGTCTTGATCTGCTCGAAGCGCTTCTCGATCATGGGCTGG
>CAZUKC010000135.1:0-5213 GCA_964620375.1 uncultured Ramlibacter sp.
GCCAGCGAACGCAGTTCGTCGCCATAGGCCTTGGCCACGTCGTCGTAGAAGGTCGGATCCAGCTCCGGATAGGCTTCGCGGCTGATGCCGGCGCGCCCGCCGCGGAAATGCAGCATGGTGGGCGAGGGGATGGTGACCTTGGGCGTGAAGCCCGCGCCGACCTGGCTCTTGAGGTACTGGAAGTCGGCCAGCTGGATGTCCTTGGCGTGACGCACCTTGTCGATCACGCGGATCACGGGCGGGGCCAATTCCTCGGTGCCGTCGGGCTTGCGGATGGTGACCGGGATGTCGGTCTTTACGCCTCCGAGCTGCTCGAGGAAGTCGATGTGGAAGTAGGTCCGGCGAAACTCGCCGTCGGTGATGCTCTTGAGGCCCAGGTCCTGCTGGAACTTCACGATGTCGGCGATGGCCTTGTCTTCGACCGCGCGCAGCTGCTCGGCGCTGATCGCACCCTTGGCTTTCTGGTCGCGGGCTTCGAGCAGGTACTGGGGTCGCAGGAAGCTGCCGACATGGTCGTAGCGGGCGGGGATCTTGTTCATGAGGTTTTGTCTCCGGAGGGGTCAAACGGTGTCGCTAGGCGCGATGCTACAGGTCCAGTACCAGCATGGGCGATGTGGCACGCGAGCAGCAAGGCAGGAACTGGTCGTGGCGTGCCTTCTCGTCGTCGGTGAGGTACATGTCACGGTGGTCGCATTCGCCCTCGAGCACGCGGGTCAGGCAGGTGCCGCACACGCCCTGCTCGCAGGAGACCAGCACCTCCACACCCTGCTCCTGCAGCGCCGCGACCACGGTCTTTTCGGCGGGGACGGTGTAAGTCTGGCCGGTGCTGGCGATGCGCACCTCGAAGGCGCGGTCACCCGCGGTGTCCTGCGGTGCGGCGCCGAAGTATTCCAGGTGGAGGTGGTCTGCGGGCCAGCCCGAAGCCTGGGCTGTCTTCACCACGAAGTCGATGAAGCCCGTCGGGCCGCACACGTACAGGCGACTGCCCGCAGGTGCTGCGGCCAGGGCGGCTGGCAGGTTCAGTTTCTGAGCGGCGTCGCCGTCGTCCAGGTGCAGGCGGGCGCGCTTGCCGAAGGCCGCCACGCTGTCTCTGAAGGCGGTGCGTGACAGCGATCGGGTGCAGTAATGCAGGCGAAAGTCCTGGCCCGTGGCGGCCAGGCGCTGCGCCATGCACAGAAGGGGGGTGATGCCGATGCCGCCCGCCAGCAGCAGGGAGAAGGGCGCGGCCACCAGGGGAAAGTGGTTGCGCGGGGCGCTGATGGTGAGGGTGTGGCCCACCTGCACCTTCTCGTGCACGGCGACGGAGCCGCCCCGCGAGGCCGGGTCACGCAGCACCGCGATGCGGTAGCGGTGGGTCTCGCGGTCGTCGTTGCACAGGGAATACTGGCGCACGAGGCCGCCGGGCAGGTGCACGTCGATGTGGGCGCCCGCGCTGAAGGTGGGCAAGGGGGTGCCGTCGGCGCGCGCGAGGTCGTAGCTGCAGATGCCCTCGGCTTCGATGTGGCGCGCGAGCACCTGCACTTGGAGGTCGGACATGGGGGTCTCAGGCGGCTTTCTTCTGGGGGGCCTCGGCCGCCAGCAGGCGGTCGATGATGCGGCGGGACTGTACACCGCCCGCGTCGATGTTCAGCATCAGCAGGCGTCGGCCCGGGTGGCGCTCGAGATTGCGTTGCTGCGCCTCCAGAACTTCGGTGTCTTCGGCGAAGACCTTGCCCTGGCCCTCTCGGATCTGGGCGGTGAGGGCGGCGTCTTGCACCTTGAAGTTGCGCGCCATGCCCCAGAAGTACCACATGGTGTTCTCGGTCTCCGGGGTGATGAAGTCCACCACGATGCTGGAGACCTTGTCTTTCGGGTCGGCGTGGTAGCCGCCTCGGCCGGCCAGGGCCACGCCCACCTCGATCATCACGTGGCTGGGGGGCGTGAAGCGACAGATCTGCCAGCGGTCCACCGGTTGGTCTTCGGGCAGGCCGTGGGCGCGCAGGTTGGCGCGCCAGAACGGGGGCGCGATCACGTTGTCCATGAACCGGCTGGTGACCACCTGGTTGCCCTCGGTCTTGGTGTTCACCGGCGTCTCGTCGATCTCCTTCTGGCCGATGCTGGTGGCGTGGACATAGGTCTCGTGCGTCAGGTCCATGAGGTTGTCGATCATGAGACGGTAGTCGCACTGGACGTGGTACAGGCCACCACCGTAGGCCCATTCGGGGCTCTCGGCCCATGCGAGGTGGGGCAGGCTTGCGGGGTCGGCCAGACTGGCGTCGCCGGGCCAGACCCAGACGAAGCCGTAACGCTCGACCACCGGGTAACTGCGCGCTTGGGGAAATCCGCCGACCCGCTGGCCCGGCATGGACACGGTCTTGCCGCGGCAGTCCATCGTGAGACCGTGGTAGCCGCACACCAGCTTGCCTTCGCACACGCGCCCCTTGGACATAGCGGCGCCGCGGTGCGGGCAGAAGTCCTCGACGGCCGCCGCGCGGCCTTCCTCGCCCCGGAAGAGGGCCATGGGCTCGCCGCAGATGGTGCGGCCCAGGGGCTGGCGGTCGATGTCGTCGGGGGTGCAGGCGACGTACCAGGCGTTCTTGGGAAACATGGGGTGCGCGTCCGTGGGGTGGTGAATTGAGGGGAGCCGGATTATCGTTCTGAAATACCGGTTGTATACATAAAACCAGGGATAACCCTGATATTTGGTGATTTTGAGGGGCGAATGCGATCTTTGGATCCGAAAGATCGACTACATTGCATACATGAAAAAGATAGTCGCGAACGACCTGTCCGGCGGCGACGAGCCCGCGCCGTCGGGTTCGCAGGCCGTCAAGGCGCAATTGCGACTGCGCGAGATGGTGCTGGCGGGCGAACTGCCGCCCGGCACGCGCATTGCGGAACTGACCCTGGTCGATCGGCTCGGGGTGTCACGCACACCGATCCGCGAGGCCCTCATGCGCCTGGAGCAGGAGGGGCTCTTGGAGGCCCTGCCGCACGGCGGCTACGCGGTGCGAACCTTCACCGAGCGCGACGTGAACGACGCGATCGAGTTGCGCGGCACCCTGGAGGGGCTGGCGGCGCGTCTGGCCGCCGAGCGCGGAGCATCGTCCGGCGTGCTGGCCGAGGCCCACGATTGCCTGGCGGAAATCGACGAGGTGCTGGCGCGGCCCGCGCTGGACGACGAAGCCTTTCACCGCTACGTGGCCCTGAACGAGCGTTTCCACGTGCTCCTGTGCGAGATGGCTGGCAGCGACACCATCCGCCGGGAGATCGAGCGGGCGGTGCGCTTGCCCTTCGCCTCGCCCTCGGGCTTTGTGGTGGTGCAGGCCAATTCGCCACGGGCGCGCGACATGCTGATCGTGGCCCAAGACCAGCATCGGCAGGTGCTCGACGCCATCGCCTCGGGCGAGGGCGCGCGCGCCGAGGCCATCATGCGCGAGCACTCGCGCCTGGCCCAACGCAATCTGCGCGAGGCCGTGCAATCGCGCACGCTCGAGCGCATGCCCGGCATGCGCCTGATCCGACGGCGAGCGTGAGGGCGAGCCGCGGGTAGCGGATCAAGCACAATCGCCCCTTTAACCCTGATGACAACCTGAGCTTTTCGTCCCGAAGGAGATCCCCATGAAGAAACGTACCCTGATCCAGGCGGCGGTGGCCGCACTCGCGATCGGCGCTGGCGGCCTGGCCCAGGCGCAGCAGCAGCCGTTCAAGATCGGCCTGATCCTGCCCATGACCGGCCAGCAGGCGACCACCGGTCGCCAGATCGAGGCCGCCGCCAAGCTCTGGATGGCCCAGAACGGCGACACCGTCGCCGGCCGCAAGGTGCAATTGATCCTGAAGGATGACGCCAGTACCCCGGACCAGACCCGCCGCCTGGCCCAGGAACTGATCGTGAACGACAAGGTGGACGTGCTGGCAGGCATGGGCATCACGCCCTCGGCGATGGCCGTCGCCCCCCTGGCCACGCAGTCCAAGACCCCGCTGGTGGTGATGGCCGCCGCCACCTCCGCGATCACCGAGGCGTCGCCCTATATCGTGCGCACCAGCTTCACGCTGCCCCAGGCCTCGGTCGCCCTGGCCGATTGGGCGCCCAAGAACGGGATCAAGAAGGTCGTGACCCTGGTGACCGACTACGGCCCTGGCATCGACGCTGAAAAGTTCTTCAAGGACCGTCTCCTGTTCAACGGCGGCAACGTGCCCGAGACCCTGCGCGTGCCTCTGCGTAACCCGGACTTCGCTCCCTTCCTGCAGAAGGTGCGTGACATCAAGCCCGACGCCCTGTTCGTGTTCGTCCCCTCGGGCGCCGGCGCTACGGTGATGAAGCAGTTCCTCGAGCGCGGCATGGACAAGGCCGGCATCAAGCTGATTGGTACCGGCGACGTGACCGACGACGATCAGCTCAATGACATGGGCGACGGTGCGCTGGGCGTGGTCACGTCCCACCACTACTCCGCGGCCCACCCCTCGGCGGCGAACAAGAAGTTCGTCGATGCCTTCCAGAAGGCGAACAAGAATCTGCGTCCCAACTTCATGGCCGTGGGCGGCTATGACGGCATGCGCGTGATCTACGAAGCCCTGAAGAAGACCGGCGGCAAGGGCGGTGGCGATGCGCTGCTGGCGGCCTTCAAGGGCCAGATCTTCGAGAGCCCGCGCGGCCCGGTCTACATCGACGCCCAGACGCGCGACATCGTCCAGAACATCTACCTGCGCAAGGTGGAGAAAAAGGACGGCCAGCTCTGGAACATGGAATTCGACGTGATCAAGGACGTCAAGGACCCCGGCAAGGTCCGCTGATCGCGGCCGACGCTGACCGACACCCGCCGCCCGCGCTCATCGCCCGGGCGGCGTTCTCATCATGCTGACCATCCTGTTCGACGGCATTGCCTACGGCATGCTGCTTTTCATCCTGGCCCTGGGGCTGGCGGTGACCATGGGCCTGATGAACTTCATCAACCTGGCCCACGGCGCTTTTGCCATGGCCGGGGGCTACATCACCGTGCTTCTGATGCAGCGCGCCGGCGTGCCATTCCTGGCCTGCCTGCCCCTGGCCTTCTTGGGCGCGGCGCTGTTGGGGGGCGTGTTGGAGCGCACCCTGTACCGCCCGCTCTATCACAAGCCGCATCTGGACCAGGTGCTGTTCACGATCGGTCTGACCTTCATGGCGGTGGCGAGCGTGGACTACTTCGTGGGCTCCACGCAGCAGATCGTGCAGCTGCCCGAGTGGCTCAAGGGCC
>CAZUKC010000136.1:0-5199 GCA_964620375.1 uncultured Ramlibacter sp.
CGTTCTCAATATGGGCTGGCTGTGACATACTAGGTGTCAATTAATGTTGACACTTTAGGCTGACATCCATGGCCGTACCCTTTCCTTTCTCCGCGATCGTGGCCCAGGACGAGATGAAGCTCGCGATCCTGGCCGTGGCCGTGGACCCGAGCATCGGTGGCGTGCTGGTCTTTGGCGACCGCGGCACCGGCAAGTCGACGGCGGTGCGGTCCCTGGCGGCGCTGCTGCCCCCGATCAAGGTGGCGGCCGGCTGCCCCTATGGCTGCGACCCGGCGGCAACCGCCGGTGTGTGCGAGCAGTGCGCCGCCGCCCCGGCCGGCAAGGCGCGCGCGGCCAAGCTGGTGCCGGTGCCGGTGGTGGACCTGCCCCTGGGCGCGACCGAGGACCGCGTGGTTGGCGCGCTCGATCTGGAACGCGCGCTGTCCCAGGGCGTCAAGGCCTTCGAGCCAGGGCTGCTGGCGCGGGCCAACCGCGGCTTTCTCTACATCGACGAAGTGAACCTGCTGGAGGACCATTTGGTGGACCTCCTGATCGACGTCGCCGCCTCGGGCGAGAACGTGGTCGAACGCGAGGGGCTGTCGGTGCGTCACCCCGCACGCTTCGTGCTGGTGGGCAGCGGCAACCCGGAAGAAGGCGAGTTGCGCCCACAGCTGCTCGATCGCTTCGGCCTGTCGGTGGAAGTGAAGACCCCTTCCGACCTGGCCGCCCGTGTCGAGGTGGTCAAACGCCGCGACGCCTTCGAGCGCGACCCCGAGGGCTACGCCGCGCAATGGCGCGACGAGGACGAGCGCGTGCGCAAGCAGCTGGTGCGCGCGCGCAAGAAGCTGCAGGAGGTGCAGGTGCCCGATGACGTGCGCGAGCGCTCGGCCGCCTTGTGCATGGCCCTGGGCACCGACGGCCTGCGCGGTGACCTGACGCTGGTGCGTGCCGCGCGGGCGCTGGCCGCTCTGGACGGCGTACGCAAGGTCACGATCGATCACCTGCGACGTATCGCCGCGCCCGCCTTGCGGCATCGGCTGCGCCGCAATCCCTTGGACGATGCGGGCTCCACGGTGCGGGTGGACCGCGCGGTGGCCGAGCACCTGTCCGCGGCGTGAGGCAGGTCGTGTCCGACCTGCACGCCCAGGCGCAGTCTGACGCGCTGGCGGCTGCCACTTTGTTGGCGATCGATCCGGTGGGCCTGGGTGGTGTGGTGCTGCGGGCACCACACGGCGCGGATCGCGACGCCTGGGTCACATTTCTGGGCGCCTTGCTGCCCAAGGGCACCCCTCAGCGCCGACTGCCCCTGAACGCCGCCGATGCCGCATTGCTCGGCGGGCTTGATTTCGCCGCCACGCTGCAGGCGGGACGACCGGTGATGCAACAGGGCCTGCTGGCCCAGGCGGATGGCGGCGTGGTGACGTTGGCGATGGCCGAGCGGACCACGCCGACGGTGGCGGCGCGACTGGCTTCGGTGCTCGATACCGGTGAAGTAAGGCTCGAGCGCGATGGCCTGGGGCAACGCCTGCCGGCGCAGGTGGGCCTGATTGCGCTGGATGAAGGCCTGGACGACGACGAGCAACTGCCCGTGGCCCTGCGGGAGCGACTCGCATTCCGGGTCGAGGCCGACGCGCTGCGCGGTCTCTGTGAGGTGGCGCTGATGCCGCAGACGGTGTCGGCGGCGCGTGCCTGTTTGCCGCGTGTGACGGTGGATGAGGCCTATGTGCAGGCCCTGTGCGCCGCCGCGCTGGCGCTGGGCGTGGATTCGATGCGTGCGCCTCTGCAGGCCCTGAACGCCGCGCGCGCGGCTGCGGCGCTCGACGGGCGCGAGGCGGTGAATGAGGAGGATGCGGCACTCGCTGCGCGTCTGGTGCTCGCGCACCGCGCCACACGCTTGCCGCAGCCCGAGACCGAAGAACCGCAGCAGGCAGCCCCCGCGGAGCCGCCGCCCCCACCCCCTTCGGACCGCGACGCAGAGCCCCCGGACGAACAGAACGATGCCGCCGCCGCCCAGGAGCTGGCCGAGCGCGTGGTCGACGCAGCACAGGCGGCAATTCCGCAGGGCCTGCTGGCCCTGATCGCGATGGGCGAGCGCACCCGCAGCCGCACCCCAGCGGGTGGGCGCTCGGGCGCCCTGCAAAAAGGTTTGATCCGCGGACGCCCGGTGGGCGCGCGGCGGGGTGAGCCTCGCGGTGGCGCGCGATTGAATGTGTTGGAGACGCTACGCGCCGCGGCGCCCTGGCAGGGCCTGCGCGCACGCCAGGCCACCGGCGCGGCGAAGGCCCGACGCATCCATGTGCGGCGCGAAGACTTTCATGTCACCCGCTTCAAGCAGAACACTTCAACCACCGCGATCTTTGTGGTGGACGCCTCGGGCTCGTCGGCCTTGCATCGCCTGGCCGAGGCCAAGGGCGCGGTGGAACTGCTGCTGGCCGATTGCTATGTGCGGCGGGACCGCGTGGCGGTGATCGCTTTTCGAGGACCGCATGCGGAGTTGCTGCTGCCGCCTACCCGTTCACTCGCGCGCGCCAAGCGCAGCCTCGCGGGTCTGCCCGGAGGCGGTGGTACGCCCCTGGCGGCGGCCCTGGATGCCGCGCGTGGCCTGGCCGAGTCGGTGCGCCGCGCGGGGGATACCCCGGTGGTGGTGATGCTCACCGACGGGCGCGCCAATATCGCACGCGATGGCACCCCCGGGCGCGAGCGGGCCACACAAGACGCGCTTGCGGCCGCCGCGACCCTGCGTGCCTGCGGCGCGAGCGCCTTGCTGCTGGATACCTCGCCGCAGCCGCAGGCGGGCGCGCAGGCGCTGGCCCAGTGCATGGGGGCGACCTACCTGCCCTTGCCGCATGCAGACGCGCGCGCGATGTCGCACGCGGTGCGACTGGCGACCGGGCGTGCCTGATGCAGCGGCGCCTGGATTGGGACCGTGAGGGCGCGGACTGGCCGCACCGCGCGCACAGCACGTTTGTCTCGAACGACGGTTTGCGCTGGCATGTGCAGCGCTTTGCCTGCACCGCGCCTGGCGCAGCGCCCGCGCCGGGTTGCCTGCTGATACACGGAACGGGTGCGTCTACGCAGAGCTGGCGCGATGTGGTGCCGCTGCTGCAGCCTGATTTCGAGGTGCTGGCGATCGACCTGCCGGGGCATGCCTACACCAGCCTGCCGCCAGATGGCATTGGCTCCGCGCAGCTGTCGCTGCCCGGCATGGCACAGGCGCTGGCGCGCCTGCTGTCGGCGTTGGACTTTGCGCCGCAGCTAGTAGTGGGCCATTCGGCCGGCGCCGCGATCGGCGCGCGCATGGCGATCGACGGGTCGATCAAGCCCCGCTTGCTGGTGTCGATCAATGGCGCCCTGATGGCGCTGGGCGGGCTGGCGGGGCGTGTGTTTTCCCCGGCGGCGCGGCTGATGGCGGTCCTGCCGGGGGTGCCACGCCTGTTTGCCTGGAGCGCATCGGACGCGTCGGTGATGCAGCGGCTGCTCGATAGCACCGGCTCGACCCTCGACGCGCGCGGACGCGACCTGTATGCGCGGTTGGCGGCCAACCCGGGTCATGCCGAGGGTGCGTTGGGCATGATGGCCAGCTGGGACCTGCCCGCATTCGAGCGGGATTTGCCGAAGCTGCACACGCCCATGCTGCTGATGGTGGGCAGCCTGGATGCCACCGTCCCGCCCGGTGATGCGGATCGAGTGATGGCGCGTCTGAGCCCGGACACGCCTGCGCAGAAGATCGTGCTGGAGGGGCTGGGTCATCTGGCCCACGAGGAGCAGCCGGCGCGGGTGGTGCAGGCGACCCTGGCCGCGTGGCACGCGAAGTCCGGCGACTAGGCCTGCGACTAGGCCGGCGTGGCAACGGTCTTAATCCCGTTCGACACGCGGTTAAGTGCCTTTCGATAGGATCTGCCGCTCGCTATCAAAGCCCCCGCCGACGCCTTGACCCCGCCCGAATCCGCCGAGACGCTCACCGTGCTCTACGACGGTGGCTGTCCGCTGTGCCGCCGAGAGATCGCGCATGTTCAGGGGCTGGCACAGCGGCGCCCCGACAGCGCCTTGTGTTTTGTGGACATCAGCCCCGGTGGGCAGGACGCCTGTGTGTTTGCAGCCGATCGCGACACGCTGCTGGCGCGCTTTCATGTGCAACGCGCTGACGGCTCACGCCTGGACGGCGCCGCCGCTTTCGTGGCGATGTGGGAGCGGTTGCCAGGTTGGCGCTGGCTGGCGTGGCTGGCGCGCTTGCCGGGCATGCTGACCGTGTTGGAGTGGTCGTATCGCGGATTTCTGCGCGTGCGACCGACCTTGCAGCGATTTGCACACCGCTGGGATGCGACGCCCGCAGAGCCGCGTTCGCAGGCCCAGCGGCCGCTGTCGACCTTCCTGGAGCGCGAGCTTCGTTCGGACCACGCCGGTGAGACGGGCGCCGTGTTCATCTACCGTGGTCTGGCGGCGGTGGCCCGGTGGCGCGGCGATGCGGAGTTGCTGGCCTTCGCGCAGCGCCATGCGCAGACGGAGGCAGAACACCTGCGGCAAATCGAGGACTGGCTGCCGCCAGCGCGTCGCAGCCGTCTGCTCGGACCCTGGCGCCTGGCGGGCTGGCTGACCGGCGCGCTGCCGGCGCTGGCGGGACGACGCGCCGTGTACGCCACCATCGCCGCGGTCGAAACCTTTGTCGACCGCCACTACCAACAACAGATTGACCACCTGCAAGCGCACGGTGGCCCCGAAGGTCTGCTGCCCCTGCTGGTGAGTTGCCAAGCTGATGAATGTCATCACCGCGACGAGGCCGCAGCCCTCGCGGGCGCGCCAAGACCGTGGACGCTGCGTCTGTGGTGCGCCGTCGTCGGGGCGGGTTCAGCGGGCGCCGTGGTGCTGGCGCGCAGGGTCTGACAGCACTCGCCTTGAAAGGACCTTCATGAGTTTGAATGACATCGCGCTTGTGACCGGCGCACGCGGCGGCATTGGCCGCGCCCTCGTGGGGCGGCTGCGCGCACGCGGCCTGCGGGTGGCGGCGGTCGGTCGCGATCTTGCGACCCTTCAGGAAGTGGCGGCTGATGCACATGTGGCCGCAGACACCACCACGCCCGAAGGCGCGGCAGCCGCTTTCGAAGCGTGCCGTGCGCAGCTGGGTGCAGCACCTTCCTGGCTGGCGCACGCGGTGGGCAGCACGCTGATCGCGCCCTTGCATCGCACACGGGCCGATGCCGCGCGCGAGGTGCTGCGCGTGAA
>CAZUKC010000137.1:0-5183 GCA_964620375.1 uncultured Ramlibacter sp.
CAGAACCCGGAGCAGCTGCGCGTGGTGCTGACCGAAGGCAAGAAGCGCCAGATCCGGCGCATGTGCGAGCTGGTGGGCCTGAAGGTGGTGGGCCTCAAGCGCGTGCGCATCGGCCGCGTGACGCTGGGGCAGCTGCCGCTGGGGCAGTGGCGTTACCTGGGGCCGTCCGAGCGGTTCTGACCCGGCGCGGCGGGCGTGCACTCCAGCGGGCCGAGCTCGGTCAGCACCTCCTGCGTGTGCGGAATCGGGAGACGGAAGTGGCAGAGGCCGTCCTCGCCCCGGGCCTGGCCCTCGTGCAGGCCAGGGGCGATGTCCTCCAGGTACACCTCGCCGCGCAGCCCCGTGGTCGCCTCCAGCACCTGCATGCCCGCGCCGATGCGGATGCGAGCGCGCGCCAGCGGTTGCAGCTTTTCCCCGGAGCGCGTGACCACCTGCGCCGAGACCGCCCGCAGGGCCCGGGTCTCGAAGCGGATCACCGCGCCACCGCGCTCGGGCAGGACCACCCGCTGCTGCAACTGCGAGACCTGGCGGTCGATGGGGATCGCGTTCGGGTCGATCTCGATGACGGTGTCGTGGTGTGCGCCGACCCGGGTGAGCAGGCGCTGGCCACGCGCGTCGGTGACGCCTGCCGGCAAGCCGTTGACCCTGATGGGCACGCCGGCCGCGCCGTCGACGCGGACGAGGGCGAGGCTGTCATCGATCGGTCGGCTGATGTGCCACTGCCCGCCGAGGTAGGACAGGGCGCCGGCCGCCGTCAGGCGCAGCGTGCGCGGGGACGGCCCGGTGTCGCCACTCCAGTCGGCGCGCAGGCGCACCGCGTCGGCCTCGAGCTGGCTGGCCATCCGCCACTGGACGGTGTCACCGCCTTGCCGCGAAGCGCTGAGGTCGTGACCCCAGCCCCCTTGGATGGGGGCGGGCTGGCTCCATTGCATCGACTGGACCGGTCCGTCCGGACCGTGACGGCTCTGAAGCGACACCTGCCCTCCGCGACCGAGCAGGAAGACGAGGCTCACGCTCGCCTCGTAACGGGTCGCTGCAGCTTCCTGGGATCGGCTGGCCACCAGTCGCAGGCTGGCGCCCCAGGGCCGCAGCCACGCGGTGTAGCCGATGGCCGTGGTGTGACGCGGTAGGCCCGGCGCGAGCTGCCATCCGGAGGGGACGGTGAGGCGCGACGCCGGGTACAGGCTCTGGTGGCTGTGACTGACCCAGACGACACGGCCTTCGTCGAGGGCGCGGCTGGCATAGGCCTGTACTTCACGGCGCAGACCACTGAGCGCCGGGGTGGGGCCGAGTGCGGTGTAGCCGGCGCTGTCGGCCCGCAGGCCCAGACCCAGGCCCCAGCGTGCGGACTGGTAGTCGTGGCGCACGAGGACAGACTGTCCGCGCAGGCCCTCGGTGCGGCTGGCGGCCCACCGGGCGGACAGCAGGCCCTTGTCGCCCACGCGCAGCACCATCGAGGGGCCTGCAGACACCTGTCCTGCACGCGCCTGCGCGCGCAGGCCCAGCGTGAGCCCGGTGCTGGCGCCCCAGGCATGGTGAGCGCTCAGAGCGGGCGGACCGTAGCGCGGCCCATCGTTGCCCGTGTCGTGGCGCAGGCCGCCGATGGCGTACTGGAAATCGTGCAGGCCCGGCGCCAGCAGACGCGGGCTGGCGTAAAGGGTCTCGTCGAAGCGCTGCACGCGCCCGTAGGGGTCGCGCACCAGCAGGTGCACCGAGCGCGCGCCCAGCGGCGTGACCAGATCGCGGATCTCGAACACGCCGGCGGGCACGCGTTCGGTGCGCACGCGCGGGCCGTCCACGTAGACCTCGACCTCGCTGTGCAGGCGGGCCTGACCCCGAGCGGTACCCAGCGGGTAACGCACGCGAGTGGGATCCAAGCGGGCCAGGGTGGACACCGAAAGGCCTCCCAGCAGCACGCCCGCGCTCCCTTCGTCCGACCGTGTGGCCAGGTCACCGGCGGTCCAGCGCAGGAGGCGTTCGGGTTGGTCGAGGTTCCAGGTGGTGGCCACACGCGAGAGGTGGCGGTGGCCCTGTGCGTCGGTGACGATCTGGCTGCGATGCAGCAGGAGGGACGGACCCAGGTGCGCGCCCGCCTCGAGGGCCACGGCCTCTCGCGCGGGCGCGAGGTGATCGCCCAGGGTCTGCTCGATCGCCCAGTTCAGAAAGATCCCCTCGCCGGCCACGCGGCGTGCGCGGGAGCGCGGCACCGGCGCGGCGACCACATGTCGCGACAGCAGGTGCGGTGCGGCCATGACCGTGAGGGTCTGGGTGGATTCGTCCATCCGCAGGTCCACACCCTCGAGGCCATCGAGGCCCACATGCTCGATGCCGTCGATCACGGCGGTGGTGGGCGGTGTCAGCGACAGCCCGATGGCTGGCAGGTCCTGCCGGCGCAGCACGACACGACCCGCAGGCGTGCGGTGGATGAAGAAGTCCCCGCGCGGGCTGCCGTTGAGGGTGAGGGCGATCACCGCGGGTTCGAAGACGGGTACCGCCGGTGGTGCGCCCGCGCCTTGACCATGGGCGCACAGGGCCTGCCAGGCCGCGACCGAGGCCAGTGCCCGCAGCCTCCAGCCAGCCGGCCGCATGCGGGCGGCTCGCGTCACTGTGGTGTGTCGGCCGACGTGACCCGCGGTGCGCACACCAGGGCGCCCGCCTCGAGTTGTCGTGTGATCTGGGCGCGATCGGTGCGGACCTCGAGTGTCAGCCGGTGAATGTGCGAGCAGGTCTCGGCAGGCAGGTCGGCGAGGAATTGACGGGTGGCGCCGGCCAGGAAATAGCGGCCAGCGAATTCACGCCGGTAGACCTCGGCGCCGACCGTGTCCAGCCCGCGCAGGGTGATGGCCTGGAACACCTCATGCCGGGAGCCTTCGTTGTGCAGCGTCCAGCGCACCTGATGGTGGGCGGCTTCGAAGGCAGGCACTGCAAGCTGATGGCGGGGTGTCAGCGGCGCCACGAAGACCGGCGCGCCCAGGCGCACCAGCACCCGCACGCGGGCATGCGACTCTTGGTGCGCGGGATCGGGTGTGGCGAGTTGCTCGATGAAGAGCCGGTAGGTTTTTTCCAGCGGACCGGCCGGCCGTCGCAGGCCGACGCGGATGATGGCGCTTTCGCCCGGCGGGAGCGTCAGCAGGCGGGGGAAGTAGATCAGGTCGTCGGTGTCGCCGTAGTGCTCCTGGCCCTCATGGTCCTGGGTCCAGTGCATGCCCGTCACTTGGAAGACCAGCGGGGATGTGCCTTCGTTGCGCACGACCAGGGCGCCACTGGGCCGGCCGATGCCCAGCTCCAGGCGCGTGGGATGCACGACGAAAGGGCCGGCGTGCGCAGGGCCTGCAGGCATGACGAACAGCGCGGCCAGCAGGGCCGATCCGAAGGCACGCAGTCTGCGCCGGGCAGTGAGGGCGGGGGTCATCTCGGCGGTCAGCGATCAGGGGAACACGCTGATACGCAGGGTGTCTTGGTAGGTGCCGCCGCGCGCGTTGGCGAGGTCGGCGGCTTCGATCCGTCCGGCCAGTTCGAGGGCGACGTAGCGCTGGTTGCCTGGGCCGCGCTGCGCGGCGGGATCGACCTGCACCGCGTAGCGCAGGAAGGCGTCGGGGCGGGTGCTGTGTCGCATGCGCAGTTGCGACCCCGCGTCGTGCAGGCCGCCTTCGACCTGGATACGCATCGGCACGCCCGGCGCGCAGTCGCCAGCGTCGAGGTCTTCGCGCCGTGCCGCGGTGGCGCGCTGCTGGACGGCCCGCGCGGCGCTGGGGTCGAGGACGCCGAAGCTCAGGACGATCGCACTGCCCGTGCGAAAGGCGCAGTCGTTTCCCCGCGCCCACGCCGTCGCGTGCAGGCTGCTCCAGAGGAGCAGACCGACGCAGGCGAGCACGCGTCCGTTCATGGCCGCAGTTCGATCACCACGGTGTCCTGGTAGGCGCCGCCGCGTGCGTTGGCGTAGTCGCCCTGCGCGACCCGCGCCACCAGGTTCAGGGAGAGTTCGTTGCCGGGGCCGAAGCCCTTGCCGGTAATGCCGCCGGACGCGTCCAGCGAAAGGGTGTAGGGCACGGTCTGGGTGCGATCGACCGTATGGGTCAGGGTGCGCAGGTAGTCGGTCCGCGCGGGCTCTCCGGCCAGGCCGATGGACACGACGTAGCCGTTGGTGCAGGCGAACTTCATGGCCTGGCTCAGGTTGGCCGCCGTGCCGGCGGCGGGGTCCAGAGCTCCGAGGCTGAGGGTGATACCGGTGCCGGGTTGATCGAACCGGCAGGTGTCCATGACTGTGGCCTGGATCTGCGCGGACTTGGTGGCGTGGGCTGTCTGGGCCTGGACGCCCGCGCTCAAGGCGCAGGCAGCCAGGGTCAGGGCAAGGCGGTTCTTCACGGGGGACCTCCGAGGGTTGGACGTACGGGGAAATGAGCCTGTGGGGACGACGCGGGCACCGCGCCGTTTAGGCCAAAAGAAGTATAGGAATCGGGTGTGCCGTACTCTCTGACGGCCCCCTGAGAGGCGACGCCCGCTTGAAAGCCTCTCCCATACCCTCATGTTCAGCCCACACACCCTTTCGACCCTCCGTTCGACCGTCCCCGAGCCATGTCTGCCAAGCAAACCCTCTCTTTCCAGGCCGAAGTCGCGCAACTGCTGCACCTCGTCACCCACTCGCTTTACTCGAACAAGGAAATCTTCCTGCGCGAGCTCGTCTCCAACGCCTCCGACGCCTGCGACAAGCTGCGCTTCGAGGCGCTGGACAACAGCGCCCTCTACGAGGACCAGCCCACGCTGGAAGTGAAGGTGGCCTTCGACAAGGCCGCCCGCACCCTCACCATCACCGACAACGGCATCGGCCTGTCCTTGCAGGAAGCGGTGGACAACCTGGGCACCATCGCCAAGAGTGGCACGCGCGATTTCATGAGTCGCCTGAGCGGCGAGCAGAAGGCCAACGCCACCGAGCAAGGCCAGTTGATCGGTCAGTTCGGCGTGGGCTTCTACTCGGGCTTCATCGTGGCCGACCGCATCACCGTGGAATCGCGCCGCGCGGGCCTGCCGCCCGAGCAGGGCGTGCGCTGGGCCAGCGGCGGCAGCGGCGACTTCGAGGTGGAAGCCATCACGCGTGCCGAGCGCGGGACCCGCGTGATCCTGCACCTGCGCGACGACGCCGACGAGTACCTGTCCACCTGGAAGCTCAAGTCCGTCATCGCCAA
>CAZUKC010000138.1:0-5172 GCA_964620375.1 uncultured Ramlibacter sp.
GATGTTCCAGTCCATCAGCGTGCGGATGGCGCGTTCGTGTGCGGGGGCGCTGCGCGCCGTGACCAGCGCGGTGCGGATACGCATGGTGGGCATGCCAGCCTGCTGCAAGCGGTGCAGGGCCGCCAGCAGGGGCTTGAACGGCCCTTCGGGCAGCGGGTGGGTGGCCTTGCTCAGTTCGTGCTGCTGAAAGGCGTCCAGCCCCTGGGCCTGGAAGACCCGCTCGGCCTCGTCGGAGAACAGCACCGCGTCGCCGTCGAAGGCAATGCGGACCTCGTGCGGGTAGTTGTTGCCTGCCAGTACCGATTCGGTCAGCACGCGCGCCGCCGGAAAGCCCGCGTTGAGCGCCTCGCGCACGTCCTCGGCATTGGCCGACAGGAACAGGTGTGCGCCCAGCGGCTTGAGGTAGCGAAAGGGCGGCCGCCCCTGGGTGAAGACGCCGCGCTGGAGCTTGATCTCGTTGGCATGGCCCGAGCGGAAGATGCGCATGCCGGACACGGGATCGTTGCGCGAGAGGATCACCACCTCCACCCGCTGCTGCGTGGGTTCGTTGAAGGCCAGCAGTTTCTTGATCAGCGAGAAAGCGATGCCGGGGCGCGCGGGCAGGTCCAGGCGCTGCAGCTGCAGGGCCATGTAAGCGCCGGGGTCGCCGCTCTCGAAGATGCGGTTTTCTTCCTCGAAGTTGAACAGCGCGCGCGAGGAGATCGCGACCACCAGCTTGTTTTCAAGCGAGACGCTCATGTCAGCGCGGGGGGCATTACCGGACCCATTGGTTGAGTTGGATGATGGGCAAGAGTACCGCAAGCACGATGAGCATAACCACCAGGCCCATGGTCACGATCAGCAGCGGTTCCAGCAGGGTGGCCAGCGTGAGGGCGCGGCGCTGGACCTCGGCTGAGAGCTGCTGGGCCGCGCGATCGAGCATGGTGGGCAGCTGACCGGTCTGCTCGCCCAGCCGGGCAAACATGGCCAGCAGGCCCGGAAACCGTGTCTTCTGGGCCAGCGCCGAGGCCAGGGGCGCGCCCTCGCGCACCAGTACCAGCACGTCCATCCCGTCGGCGCGCATGGAGCGGTTGTTCAGGGTCTCGCCGGCGGCCTGCAGGGCCTTGAGGATGGGAACGCCGCCTGCGGCCAGCATGGCCAGGGTGCTGGCAAAGCGCGCCGCGTTGTAGCCGCGCGCCAAGCGACCCACCAGCGGCAGGCGCAGCCAGGCGGCGTCAAAGTGCTCGCGAAATCCGGGGTTGCGCAGGGCTAGGCGCAGGCCCACGACCCCGGCGCCGAGGGCGGCCAGCATCCACAGCCCGCCCTCGCGCACCGCAGCGCTCAGGGCCAGCAGGGCCGAGGTGAGCAAGGGCAGGGCCCGCTGGCTGCCGGCGAACACCGCCGCGACCTGCGGTACGACATAGGTGACCAGGAACAGCACGATGGCGATTGCCACCACCGTCACGATGGCCGGGTACAGGGCGGCCCCAACGAGGCGGGCCTTGAGCGTCTGACCGGCCTCGAGGTCGTCCGCCAGACGCTCGAGCACCACGCCCAACTGGCCGCTGTGCTCGCCAGCGGCCACCACCGCCCGGTAGACCTCGGAGAATTCGCGCGGGTGATGGGCCAGCGCCTTGGCGAAGGGAGCGCCCGCATTCACCTCCGCCCGCAGGGTGGCGATCAGCGCCCTTTCGCGCTCGTCATCGGCCTCGTCGGCCAGCGCGGTCAGTGCGCGCTCCAGCGGCAGTCCGGCCGACACCAGCCCGGCGAGCTGGCGAGTCCAGACCGCCCGCCCGGTGGCGGAGTACACGGGACGCGCGCCCCAGGCCCAGGCGCGTGCGCCCGCCGCGCCGGTGACGACGGGCCGCACCTGCAGCGGCACCAGCGACTGGGCGCGCAGCATGCCGCGCGCGGCCCGGGCGCTGTCGGCCTCCACGATGCCCTTGCGGGTCGCGCCCTGGTGGTCCAGGGCTTCGAAGGAATAGGCAGGCATCGGCAGATTATGGGCAGCGGCTTCCTGCCGCGTTGCGCTTGGGCCTCGTCCTACCCGATCTCGGACCGGACCGCCGTGCCAGCGTGCCGGCGCGCCGCGAACAATCCGCCCATGAAATCGCTGGTACGCAGCATGGCGCCGCGCGTGGAGACACTGCCGGTGCGCGTAGCCCTGAGCCTGCCAGGGGGCACCCGTCTGGGGGCTCAGGACCCCGAGGTCACGCTGGTGCTTTCGCAGTGGTCGTCGCTGGCGTCGCTGGCGGCGGGACGCATCGGCGCCCTGGCCAGCGACATCGTCGAGGGTCGTGCCGTGCTTGAAGGCGCGATGCGGCCGGTGATGCAGGCCGTCTCGGGCCTGCTGCCCACGGCACCTGCGGCACCCGCGTCGCTGGCGCCGCGCGCGTGGACCGGTCTGCTGGCGCGCCTGCGCTCGCTGGCTACCCACACCCGCCAGCGTGACGCACGGCAGATCCGCTTTCACTATGACGTGGGCGATGACTTCTACGCACTGTGGCTGGACCCGCGTCGCGTGTATTCCTGCGCGTACTTCGGCAGCGGTCAGGAGACCACGCTGGCCCAGGCGCAGGAGGCCAAGCTCGAACTGATCTGCCGCAAGCTGATGCTGCGTCCCGGGGAGCGCCTGCTGGACATCGGCGCCGGCTGGGGCGGTCTGCTGCTGTGGGCGGCGCAGCATCACGGCGTGCAGGCGCATGGCATCACCCTCTCGCGCAACCAGCATGCGCATGTCACGCGGCTGATTGAGGCGCAGGGCCTGGCGGGCCGCGTGCGGATCGACCTCATGGACTACCGCGACCTGGACGAATCCCGGCCCTACGACAAGATTGCCTCGGTGGGCATGTTCGAGCATGTGGGCCAGGCGCGGATGGACGATTACTTCGCCAAGATCGTGCGTCTGCTGCGCCCGGGCGGGCTGGTGATGAACCATGGCATCACCGCCACCCTTACGCCGCCAGCCCGTATCGACCCAGGCCTGAGTACCTTCATCGACCGCTACATCTTCCCCGGTGGCGAGCTGCTGCCGGTGCACGCGGTGCTGGGGCATCTGTCGGGGGCCGGCCTGGAGATGGTGGACGTGGAGAACCTGCGGCCGCACTATGCGCGCACGCTGTGGGCCTGGTCCGACGGACTCGAGTCCCGGCTGGACGAGGCGCAGCGGGTCTTGCAGGCCCGCGCGGGCTCGTCTGTCGCTGCGCGCGTGCTGCGGGCCTACCGCTTGTACCTGGCCGGTTGCGCCCTGGCTTTCGAGCGGGGCTGGCTGGCCCTGCACCAGATCGTGGCGGCCCGGCCTACGGGCGATGTGGCGCACGGGCGGCTGCGTGGCGCACAATCGGATTACCCTTTCTGCCGCGACCACCTTCACGCATTCGCATGCTTTACAAGTTCAAGTCCAAGGCCGCCGGCGACCTGATCATGCTCGAGCCCAATGGCCGGCGCATGTTGCAGATCATCGGCAAGGCGCCCGGTCCCCAGGGCATCGTGCAGGTCCACGAGATGGCTGCTGCCGCCGCCGCTCTGGAGCGCGCCATCGCCGAAGACGAGGCGCAGCGACAGGCTGAAGCCGACGAGGCCCGCCGACAAGGCCACGAGCTGCAGACGCAGGAGGCGATCACCTTGCGCCACCGGGCCACACCCTTCATCGAGATGCTGCGCCGCTGCGAGAAGGCCGGGGCCGATATCGTCTGGGGCGTGTAGGACCTTCCCTCAGTCCACCTTCGCGCCGGAGACTTTCACCACCTGCGCCCACTTGCGGTGCTCGGCGTCGATGAAGCGCGCGAATTCTGCGGGCGTGTTGCCGCTGGCGATCGCGCCCTGCGCCGCGAGCTTTTCCTTCATGGCGGGCGTGGCCAGGGCCTTGGCTGTTTCCTGTTGTAGGCGGCTCACGATGTCGGTCGGTGTGCCGGCCGGGGCCAGCAATCCGAACCAGGAGCTGGCGTCAAAGCCCTTGAGCCCCGCGGCTTCTTCGACCGTGGGCACGTCGGGCAGGGCCACCGAGCGCTCGAGGCTGGTCACCGCCAGGGCCTTGAGCTTGCCCGAGCGGATATGCGGCATGGACGAGGGCAGGTTGTCGAACATCACGTCCATATTGCCCGAGAGCATGTCCAGCAGCGCGGGGCCCGAGCCGCGGTACGGGAAGTGCACCATGAAGGTTCCGGTCATGCTTTTGAACAGCTCGCCGGCCAGGTGGATCGAGGTGCCGTTGCCGCTGGAGGCCATGTTCATGCGACCCGGATTGGCCTTGGCATGGCGGATGAAGTCCCGCACGTTGTTGATGTTCAGGGCGCGCGCCTTGTCGGCGTTGACCACCATCACGTTGGGCACGCCCGCCATCATGGACACCGGCACGAAGTCTTTGATCGGGTCGTAGGGCAGCTTGTCGTAGAGGGCGCGGTTGATGCCGTGTGTGCCCACCGTTCCCATGAGGAGCGTGTAGCCGTCGTTGGGCGATTTGGCCACGGCCTCGGCACCGATGTTGCCGCCGGCGCCCGCGCGGTTTTCGACCACGAAGGACTGACCGAAGGCGCGTGCGAGTTCTGGCGCCAGCGCGCGGGCCAGGATGTCGGTGGTGCCGCCCGGCGGGAAGGGCACGACGATGCGCACCGGCCGGTTCGGCCAGGCGCCCTGGGCGAAGGTCAGGGGGCAGGCGAGGCTGGCGCCCAGGGCGGCCAGGACATGGCGGCGGCCAAGGGTGACGGGATCGTGCATGCGCAACTCCTTGAACAGGCTAGAACCCGGCCATGCTGCCAGCGCCTGGGCCGGCTGCCTATGAGGGGTAACGGCAGGTCGTGAATCGCCCCCACGTCAGCCCACTGCGTGTGGCTTCCTGCCCCCCGAGGGGGCCCTCGCGCCTTGGGGCGGCCCGGCGGCGCTCATCGCCCACGAAAAAGGCCGCCCGGGGGCGGCCTTCGTGTCACGCCGTGACGAGATCAGTCGGCGTAGACGCCGGCAGCCTTGATGACCGGGCTCCACTTGGCGATCTCGGCGGCAACGAACTTCTTGTGTTCGGCCGGCTCGGTGCGGCGGTCGGTCACGACCACGGCGCCCAGGCTTTCCTGCTTCTTGACGAACTCGGGGTCCTTCAGGGCGACTTTCAGGGCTTCGTTCAGCTTCTTCTGGACGTCGGCCGACGTGCCCTTGGGCGCGTACAGGCCGTGGAAGATGGTGACCTGGAAGTTCTTCAGA
>CAZUKC010000139.1:0-5162 GCA_964620375.1 uncultured Ramlibacter sp.
TGGCTACGGCAAGGACGCAGGCGAGCCGCTGGTGCGCCACCCCGACGTGCGCGCGATCTCCTTCACCGGCTCCACCGCCACTGGCAACCGCATCGTCAAGGAGGCCGGCCTGAAGAAATTCAGCATGGAACTGGGTGGCAAGAGCCCCTTCGTGATCTTCGAGGACGCCGACCTGGACCGTGCACTGGATGCCGCCGTCTTCATGATCTTCTCCAACAACGGCGAGCGCTGCACCGCGGGCAGCCGCATCCTGGTGCAGCGCTCGATCTACGACCGCTTCGTGGAGCAGTTCGTCGCCCGTGCCAAGCGCATCACGGTGGGGGATCCGCTGGACGACAAGACCATCATCGGCCCCATGATCTCGCAGGGTCATCTGGCCAAGGTGCGCCGCTACATCGAGCTGGGCCCCCAGGAAGGCGCGACCCTGCTGTGCGGCGGCCTCGACACGCCGGACCTGCCGGACCGGGTGAAGAAAGGCAACTACGTGCTGCCCACCGTCTTTGCCGACGTCGACAACCGCATGAAGATCGCGCAGGAGGAAATCTTCGGCCCCGTGGCCTGCCTCATCCCGTTCCAGGATGAAGCCGACGCGATCCGCATCGCCAACGACATCGCCTATGGCCTGTCCAGCTATGTCTGGACCGAGAACCTCGGCAAGGCCCACCGCGTGGCCGCGGCGGTGGAGGCTGGCATGTGCTTTGTGAACAGCCAGAACGTACGCGACCTGCGCCAGCCCTTTGGTGGCACCAAGGCCTCGGGCACGGGACGCGAGGGTGGCACCTGGAGCTACGAGGTGTTCCTCGAACCTAAAAATGTGGCCGTGTCGCTGGGCGACCATCACATCCCGCACTGGGGCGTCTGACCCCCCCGCACGCCAACGGAGTCACACCATGGGCACCCTCGCACTGGCCGCCAAGATCACCCATGTCCCCTCGATGTACCTGAGCGAGATCGACGGCCCGCGCAAAGGCACGCGGCAGGACGCCATCGACGGCCACCTCGAGATCGACCGGCGCTGCCGCGCGCTCGGCGTGGACACCATCGTGGTGTTCGACACCCACTGGCTGGTCAATGCCAACTATCACATCAACTGCGCGCCCCACTTCAAGGGCCTGTACACCAGCAACGAGCTGCCGCACTTCATCAGCAACATGGGCTTCGAGTTTCCGGGCAATCCCGCACTGGGGCATCTGCTCGCCAAGACCTGCAACGACTGGGGGGTGGAGACCCTGGCCCACGACGCCACCACCCTCAACCCCGAGTACGGCACCCTGGTCCCCATGCGTTACATGAATCAGGACCAGCATTACCGAGTGGTGTCGGTGTCGGCCCTGTGCATGGCGCATTACCTCCATGACAGCGCCCGCCTGGGTTGGGCGATCCGCCGTGCGATCGAAGACCACTACGAAGGCACCGTCGCCCTCTTCGCCAGTGGCTCGCTGTCGCACCGCTTCGCGCAGAACGGCCTGGCCCCGGAGTACGGCTTCAAGATCTGGAGCCCCTTCCTCGAACACCTCGATCGCGAGGTGATCCGCATGTGGGAAGCGGGCGAGTGGGCAGGCTTTTGCGGCATGCTGCCCGAGTACGCGGCCAAGGGCCATGGCGAGGGCTTCATGCACGACACCGCCATGCTCCTGGGCGCGCTGGGCTGGTCGGCCTACGACGGCCAGGCCGAAGTGGTGACGCCCTATTTCGGCGCCTCGGGCACCGGCCAGATCAACGCCATCTTCCCGGTCACGCCGCAGGACGGTGCGGCCATCCCGAAGGCCCAGGCCTCGGCGGCCGAGGGCTACACCGCCATCAGCAGTCGCCTGTGAGACGCACACGATGCCGCACCTCGTCATCCTCTACACCCCCAATCTGGACCCGGCGGCAGGCATGACGGCCCTGTGCCGCAAGCTCGCCGACACCTTGCTGCAGGTGCGCGATGAAGCGGGCCAACAGGTCTTTCCCACCGGCGGCACGCGCGTGCTGGCGTACCCCGCCGCGCACTACGCGGTGGCCGACGGCCAGGGGGACTACGGCTTTGTCTACATGAACCTACGTATGGGCGCAGGCCGCAGCGATGCCGTCCAGCAGCGCGCCGGCGACGCGATCCTGGCGACCGCGAGCGAGCACCTGGCGCCCCTGTTCGAAAAAGCCCCGCTGGGCCTGACCGTGCAGGTAGACGAAAGCCCCGGCCAGGTCTACGACGGCAAGCACAGCACCCTCCACCCTCTTTTCAACAAGCCCTGATCCGATGTTTTCAGAAGAACTCACCGCGCAACTCGCTGCCGAACTGGAAGAGAGCGAGCGCACCCGCGTGCAGGTGGAGCATTTCAGCAAGCGCTACCCCGGCATGACCCTCGAGGACGGCTATGCCGTCTCGCGGGCCTGGATGAAGATCAAGCAGGCCCAAGGGCGCACCGTCATCGGCCACAAGATCGGGCTGACCTCGCGCGCCATGCAGATCGCCAGCCAGATCTCCGAGCCCGATTACGGCACGCTGCTAGACGACATGCGCTACGGCCCGGGAGATATCCCCATCGACCGCTTCATCGCGCCGCGGGTCGAGGTCGAACTGGCCTTTGTGCTGAAAAAGACACTGGAAGGCGAGAAGGTCACCGTGGACGACGTGCTGGACGCGACCGACCACATCACCCCCGCTATCGAGATCATCGACTCGCGCATCGAGCAGTTCGATCGCCACACCCAAGTGATGCGCAAGGTCTTCGACACCATCTCCGACAACGCCGCCAACGCCGGTATCGTGCTGGGCGGACGCCAGGCCCAGCCGCGCGAACTGGACCTGCCCTGGTGTGGTGCAATCCTGCGACAGAACGGCGTGGTGGAAGAGACTGGCCTGGCCGCCGGCGTACAGGGCCATCCCGCCATCGGCGTGGCCTGGCTGGCCCAGAAGCTTGCGCCCTGGGGCGAGCGCCTGGAGGCTGGCGAGATCGTGCTGGCCGGCTCCTTCACGCGACCGGTGGCCGCGCGGCGCGGCGACCGTTTCGAGGCCGACTACGGCGCCCTGGGCGCCTTTTCCTTCACCTTCGTCTGACCCCCATGAACGCTCTCCACAAGACCCCTGTCAACACCTTCAAGCAGGCCCTGCGCGCGGGTCAGCCCCAGATCGGCCTGTGGGTGTCCCTGGCCGACGCCTATGTGGCCGAAGTACTGGCCGGCGCCGGCTTCGACTGGCTGCTGCTCGACGCCGAGCACGGGCCCAACGATGTGCGTTCCATCCTGTCGCAGCTGCAGGCAGTGGCGGCCTACCCGGTCACACCCCTCGTGCGCCCGGTGGCGGGCGAAACCGCCCTGATCAAGCAGTACCTGGATCTGGGCGTGCAGACCCTGCTGATCCCGATGGTCGAAACCCCCGAGCAGGCGGCGCAGCTCGTACGTGCCACACGCTATCCGCCCGAGGGAGTGCGCGGGGTGGGCAGCGGCGTGGCGCGGGCCTCGCGCTGGAACCTCTATGGCGACTACCTGCAGAAGGCCGACGAAGAAATCTGCCTGCTGGTGCAGGTCGAGACCGCCAGCGCCGCGGCGCGCCTGCAGGAGATCGCGGCGGTGCCAGGAGTCGACGGGGTGTTCTTCGGGCCAGCCGACCTGTCCGCCTCCATGGGCCACCGGGGCAACCCCGGCCACCCCGAAGTGCAGAAAGTGATCGAGGACGGCATCGCCACCGTGCGCGCCGCGGGCAAGGCCCCCGGCATCCTCACCGTCGATCCGGCGCTGGCGCGGCGCTACCTGGCGCTGGGTGCGCTGTTCGTGGCGGTGGGGGTGGACACCACGCTCCTGGGAAGGGCCTCGCGCGAGTTGGCGGCCTCGTTCAAGGGCGGGGCGGCACCGGCGCCCACGCCCGGCAGCCCGTACTGAGGCTGGCGCGCACCCGCCTCAGTCGTTGGCCTTGAACCCCGTGGCCTGCACCACCCGCGCCCAGCGCGCGGTGTCGCTGGCGATGGTGGCCTCGAAGGCCGCACCCGATTCGCGCGGCACGTCAAAGCCCTGCGCCTCCAGCTTGGCCCGATAGTCCGCCTCGCCCTGAGCCCGCACCACCGCGGCGGTGATCGCTTCGACCACCGGACGCGGCGTGGCGGCCGGCGCGGCCAGGCCGAACCAGATCTGCAGGCTCAGGTCACGGTGACCCAGTTCAGCCAGCGTGGGCACCTGGGGCAGGAAGCGAGAACGCTCAGGGCTGGTGACGGCGATCGCGTGCAGCTTGCCGGCCTGCACCTGCTGCACGGCGCCCTGCATCTGCGTGAACCCCATCAGCACCTGGCCGCCGATCAGGTCATTGAGCTGCGGCGCCGACCCCTTGTAGGGAACGTGCACCATGTTCAGTTTCAGGCGTTCGTTGAACTGGAACCCCAGGAAGTGCGAGGGCGTGCCCGGGCTGAACGAGGCATAGGCCGCCTTGGCCGGATTGGCCGCCAGCCACGCGGTGAGTTCGGGCAGGGTGCGCGCCGGCACCGAGGGATGCACCACCAGCAGCAACGGGCTCTCAATGCCCTTGGCGATCGGCTTGAAGTCACTCTGCTTCCAGCGCAGGGCCGGATAGGCCGAAGGGTTGATGGTGAACATCGCGTGCGTGGTCACCCAGATGGTGTGGCCGTCCGCAGGCATCTTGAGCACGTGTTCGGCGCTGAGGTTGCCACCCGCGCCCGCACGGTTCTCGACGAGGAAGGTACCGCCGGTCTGCTTTGCCAGCTGGTCGGCCAGCGTGCGTGCATAGGCGTCGATCGCGCCGCCGGCGGGCGTGCCCACCACCAAGGTCACCGGCTTGGCGGGCCAGGCCTGCGCACCCGCGAAGGGCGTGGCCAGCACGGCGGCCAGGGCGATCAGGACACCGGCGGCGCGCCGACGAGTTGCCCCGGCGGGGCGTGAAAGGCTGTGGGGCATGGGCTGTCTCCTCGTGTGATCGTTCTGCGGGCGACTATAGCCAACGCCGACCTGTGACTCCCCCTCCGAAGCGGTCCCAGCGGGCTCACGACGTCCGTGTTTTCCCGCAGACCGAGAGTGATCTAATGCCAGCGATGAAGACGTATCAGATCGCAACCATCCCGGGTGACGGTATCGGCAAGGAAGTGATTCCGGCGGGCCAGGAGGTCCTGGAGGCGCTGGCTCGGGCCTGCGGCAACTTCCGCTTCGACTTCGAGAACTTCGGCTGGGGCGGCGAC
>CAZUKC010000140.1:0-4987 GCA_964620375.1 uncultured Ramlibacter sp.
TGCGCTTCACCGAGGGCTACTCCAACTCGCCGGTGTGCTCGCCCACGCGCTTTGCGATCATGACCGCGCGCTACCAGTACCGCCTGCGCGGCGCCGCCGAAGAGCCGATCAGCAGCAAGCACCGAAACAGCACCACGCTGGGCCTGCCCACCGATCACCCCACCCTGCCCTCTCTGCTGCGGTCGGCGGGCTACCGCACGGCCCTGATCGGCAAGTGGCATCTGGGCTACCCGCCCGCCTTCGGCCCGCTGCGCTCGGGGTACGAGGAATTCTTCGGCCCCATGGCGGGCGGCGTGGACTATTTCAACCACGCGGCCAGCACCGGCGTGCACGACCTGTGGGCCGGCGAAGAGCCGAAGGAGGAAGAGGGCTACCTCACCGACCTGCTGTCTCGCCGCGCGGTGGACTACATCGACCGCATGGCCCGTCAGGACGCGCCCTTTCTCCTGAGCCTGCACTACACCGCGCCGCACTGGCCGTGGGAAACGCGCGACGACGCGCACCTCGCCCCCGACCTGCGCGGCAAGCTGTTCCACCTCGATGGCGGCAACATCCACACCTACCAGCGGATGATCCACCACATGGACGAAGGCATCGGGTGGGTGATGGACGCCCTGCGTCGCCACGGCATGGCCGACAACACGCTTGTGATCTTCACCAGCGACAACGGCGGCGAGCGCTTCTCCGACAACTGGCCTCTGGTGGGCGGCAAGATGGACCTGACCGAGGGCGGCATCCGCGTGCCCTGGATCGCGCACTGGCCGGCGGTGATCGCCCCGGGCCGCACCACCCGCCAGCATTGCCTGAGCATGGACTGGTCGGCCACCTTCCTCGAAGCGGGTGGCGCGCAGCCCGACGCGGCGTATCCGCTGGACGGCGTATCGCTGATGCCGGTGCTGCGCGATGCCGGACGCGAATTCGACCGCCCCATGCACTGGCGCATGAACCACCGCGGACAGCGCGCCGCGCGCGCGGGCGACTGGAAGTACCTGCGGGTGGACGGACACGACTACCTGTTCAACATTCCTGGCGACGAGCGCGAACGCGCGAACCTCGCTGCGCGCGAGCCCGAGCGCCTGGCCCGCATGCGGGACGACTGGGAAGCCTGGAACGCCACCATGCCCCCGATCCCCGAAGACGCGGGCATCAGCCTGGGCTATGGCGCCAAGGACATGCCACAGCGTTAAGCTCGGGGCTCATGTCCAAGCTGTCCCAGTGGTTCCCCTTCCTGCGCTGGCCGCGCCCTGACGCGGCCCTCCTGCGAGGGGAGTTCATCGCTGCCCTGACCGTGGTGGTGGTCATGATCCCGCAGTCGGTGGCCTATGCGGGCCTGGCGGGCATGCCCCTGATCACCGGCCTGTATGCGGCCTTCCTGCCCATGGTGGTGGCGGTGCTTTTCAGTCAGTCCAGCCGCCTGTCGGTCGGTCCGGCGGCCCTGACCTGCGTGCTGGTGGCGGCCTCGCTGGCGGGCCTGGCCGAGCCGGGCAGCGCACAGTGGGTCGCGCTGGCGGTGTGGCTGGCCCTGCTCTCGGGGGCGATGCAGCTGGCCGTGGGCGCCAGCGGCGCCGCCTGGCTGCTCAATCTCGTGAGCTCACCGGTCCTGTCTGGCTTCACCCAGGCTGCGGCGCTGTTGATCATCGCCTCGCAGCTGCCCGCGATGATCGGGCTGAAGGGGCCCCTCACACAGCTCCTGGCCGCGCCGGCCCTGAACCTCGAGACCCTGGGCTACGGCCTCGCGAGCCTGATCCTCTTCGAAACCGGCAAGCGTCTCTTGCCCCGCGTGCCGATGGTGCTGCTGGTGCTGGCTGCAGCAGCGGCCGTCAGTGCGGCCACCGGCTATGCGTCAAGGGGCACGGTGATCGGTGCGCTGCCGGCGGGCCTGCCCGCCCTCTACTGGCCCGACCTGCCCACGTGGAACCAGTTCGCGGCCCTGATCGCACCGGCGGCGGTGATCGCGCTGGTCAGCTCGCTGGAAATGGCCTCCAGCGCCAAGATCGAGAACCAGCGCGAAGGCCGCCGCTGGGACGCCAACCAGGACCTGATCGGACAGGGCGTGGGCAAGCTGGTGTCTGGCTTTTGCGGCAGCTTCCCCACCAGCGCCTCGTTCTCACGCTCCGCCATCACCCTGCAGGCCGGTGCGCGCACCGGGTGGTCGGCGGTCTGTGCCGCGCTCCTGGTGCTGGCGGCGCTGCTGCTGCTGATGCCCGCCCTGTACCACGTGCCCTCGGCGGTGCTGTCCGCCATCGTGGTGTCGGCGGTACTCGGGCTGGTCAAGCCGCGCCTGTTCCCGGCGCTGTGGCGGCTGCAGCGGGTAGAGGCTGGCATTGCGATCGCCACCTTCGCTGCGACGCTGCTCACCGCGCCCCGTATTTACTGGGGTGTGCTTACCGGGGTGGTGCTGGGGCTCGCGCATTTCCTGCACCAGCGCCTGCACCCACGCATCATCGAGGTCGGCCTGCACCCCGACGGCAGCCTGCGTGACCGGCACCTGTGGAAACTCGCGCCGCTAGCGCCGCACACCTATGCGTTGCGCATGGACGACGCGCTGGACTTCGCCTCGGCCAGCGCCCTGGAGCGCGCGATCGTCGAACACCTCGCACAGGATCCGCAGGTGCAGCACGTCTGTCTGTTCGCGCAGCCGATCAATCGCATCGACGCCACCGGGGTGGAGGTCTTCGGACAGTTACGCCGCTACCTGGAGACGCGCGGTGTGACGCTGCATCTGAGCGGGATCAAGCTGCCCGTCGAAGAGATGCTGCAACGCGCCGGCGCACTCGATGCAGGTCCGATGCTGCGCCTGTACCGCACCGACCAGGAGGCGCTGGCGGCTTTCGGCCAGCGCGGTGCCTGAACCGCTCGAAGAGCTGCTCCCCACCGCGTCACGCGGAGAGGATCCACCCTTCCAGCGGATCCGCGTGTGGCGGCAGGCCCCACGATGGAGGCCCCTGGCGCTCGGCCCAGGCCGCCTGCACCATGCACAGGACCGCATCGAGGCTGTCCCCGCTGGCGTCCTGCACCAGGGCCTCGCGCTGCGCGTTCGTCAGCCTCAGGCGCAGGGCCAGACGGGTGCGGCCCGCCTCCAGCGCCTCCAGCAGGTCCTTGCGCGCGATCAGGCGCTCGGGCGTCTGCTTTGCGACGTCGTCGCTCTTGTAGCTGCGGCGCTCGATCAGCTCGCGCGCCAGCAGCCCGGGGTACGCCTCCAGCGCCACGCGCCGCGTGTCGCCCGCGTGCAGCCCCGGCAGGTGCACGCCCGCCTGCAGCAACAGGGGCACGGCGGCGTGCAGCATGTAGGCCACCGGCGGGTTCACCCATTTCATGGAGGGACTGGAGCCAGCCTGGCGATCGAAGGCGCGGTGCGCGAACTTGCTGCCGGCCGGGCGCGCGTCACAGAAGGCGGCGAAGGTCTCTCGGATCTGCGCCCGCGTGAGGCTGGCGTAATGGGCCATGCAGTCGGCCCACTGCAGGGGCCAGCCCAGGTGCTCCACCAGTTCGCGCGGCAGGCCAAAGGGCACGTCGAGGCCGCCCACCCAGTCACCCGGCTGCGCGAGCCACTGGCCGAAGCCCTCCAGGGTGGGAAGTTTCTCGAGGCGATCAAGCCGCACCGCATCGTCACGGCGCGACCCCAGGGCCAGCACGATCGGCTTACGTTTCGAGGGGCTGCTGGAAAAATCGCAGCCCAGTAGCGCCGCCAAGGCGCTCAGACCCGGCCGCAGATCGCGGCGGTTGCCATCAGGTCTTCGAGCAGGGCCAGCGACACGCGGCCCGACACCGAGTAGGGATCGAGCTCGGGCCGCTCGGCGTACTTCAGCAAGATGGACTGGTTCACCTTGCTGATATTCACCTGCCCCATGGTCCAGCCCGCGAAGCGGCGCTCGGTGATTTCCTCGTAATGGAGCAAGGCCACGTCCTTGTGGCGCGGATCTTTCTGGATGTAGCCATACAGCTCGGACACCGGCATGCGCCCGCCCTCGATGGCCTGCAGAAAGATACCCCCGCCGTAGCACAGGATGCCGGTGATCCCGGTGACGGGATTGTGCTGGCGCGATTGCGCCAGGATCGATTCGATGGCGGCAGGACTGGGATCCACCGCGCGGCTGCAATAGAGAAGTCGCACCAACATGTCAGTTTCACTTGGGGATCAGGGACAGGAATTCGCGGCGTAGCGCCGAGTCTTTCAGGAACACGCCGCGCATGACCGAATTGATCATCTTGCTGTCCATGTCCTTCACCCCGCGCCATGCCATGCAGTAGTGGGTCGCCTCCATCACGATGGCCAGGCCGTCGGGTTGCGTCTTGTCCATGATCAGGTCGGCCAGTTGGACCACGGCCTCTTCCTGAATCTGTGGACGCCCCATCACCCACTCGGCCAGCCGGGCGTACTTGGACAGGCCGATCACATTGGTGTGTTCGTTGGGTAGCACACCGATCCAGACCCGGCCGATCACAGGACAGAAATGGTGGCTGCAGGCCGAACGCACGGTGATCGGGCCGACGATCATCAGCTCGTTCAGGTGCTCGGCGTTGGGAAACTCGGTGATGCTCGGCGCCGTGACGTAGCGGCCGCGGAACACCTCGTTCACGTACATCTTGGCCACCCGGCGGGCGGTGTCGCCGGTGTTGTGGTCGCTGGCGGTATCGATGACGAGGCTGTCCAGGACACCCTTCATCTTGGACTCGACTTCGTCCAGCAAAGCCTCCAGCTCGCCGGGCTGGATGAACTCGGCAATGTTGTCGTTGGCGTGGAAACGCCTGCGGGCCGCCCGGATCCGCTCACGGATCTTCACTGACACGGGCGTGCCGGCGTCGGGATCAGGCGCGGCACTGGGCTTGGAGGGTTCGGCTTTCATCAGCATGGACGATGCTAACACCCGGCACGGTGGTCGCCACCAGATGCTGGTTTGATCGCCGGACAGGAGTCATGGGTACCAAGGACTTAACCGATGCGGCCTGGCCGCAAGGGCCGGCGTGCTGCATCAGGGAGTCGAGG
>CAZUKC010000141.1:0-4964 GCA_964620375.1 uncultured Ramlibacter sp.
GCGTGTGCTGGCTGATGCCGTGGCCCAGGTTGAAGATGTGCGTGGGGCCCTGGCCCTCGCCCTGGTGGGGCGTGCCGAAGCTATCCAGCACACGACGAGCCTGCTCGCTGACCTGCTCGGGGGAGGCGAACAGCACATTGGGGTCGAGGTTGCCTTGCAGCGCCTTGTGCGCGCCCACCAGCGCCCGCGCGCGACCCAGGTTGGCGGTCCAGTCCAGGCCCAGCACGTCGCAGTCCAGCTTGCCCATTTCCTCCAGCCATAGCGCGCCGCCCTTGGTGAAGACGATACGTGGGATGACAGCGCCCTCGTGCGTGCGTTTGAGCTGCGCCAGCACGCGTGCGGTGTAGGCCAGGCTGAACTCCTGGAAGCAGCCGTCGGCCATCACGCCGCCCCAGCTGTCGAAGACCATCACCGCCTGCGCGCCGGCTTCGATCTGCGCGTTCAGGTAGGCCGCCACCGCGTCGGCATTGACCGCCAGCACCCGGTGCATCAGGTCGGGGCGGCTGTACATCATGGTCTTGACCAGGCGGTAGTCGTCCGAGCCCGCGCCTTCGACCATGTAGCAGGCCAGCGTCCAGGGGCTGCCGGAGAAGCCAATCAGGGGCACGCGCCCGTTCAGCGCCTTGCGGATGGAGGTGACCGCGTCGAAGACGTAGCGCAGCTTGTTCATGTCCGGGACGGCCAGCGCGTTGACCGCGGCCTCGTCACGTACCACCTTCTCGAACTTGGGGCCCTCGCCCATCGCGAAACTCAGGCCCAGGCCCATCGCGTCGGGCACGGTGAGGATGTCCGAG
The DNA here is from genome assembly GCA_964620375.1 of uncultured Ramlibacter sp. GTDB lineage: Bacteria > Pseudomonadota > Gammaproteobacteria > Burkholderiales > Burkholderiaceae_C > Ramlibacter. The sequence continues at coordinate 795 of CAZUKC010000141.1, forward strand.
AACAGGATGGCCGCATCGAGCGCGTAGCGGTCCAGGGGCTGCAGGGTGACCTCGGTGGCGTAGTCCACGTTGGTGGCCAGGCCCATGAAGCTGCCGGCCTTGGCGCGGGTGGCGCGGTACTCGGGCAGGTAGCGGCCAGCCTGGCGCATCAGCCACAGCGGGGTGTAGTCGGTGGCCTGGCGCAGACAGGCGCGCAGGAAACGGTCGTTCTGGAGGGGGGCAAAGCTCATCCCTCCATTGTGGCAGGGCGTCCGGGGCCGCCCCCGACCGGCCTCAGAGGGCGGCCAGCAGCGAGCGCACCTCGCTCGGGGAGAGCACCTCGGACAGCACCACCGGCGCGCGACCCGGCGCGTACAGCACGTAGACCGGGACGCCGCTGCGCCCCAGGGCCGCCAGGGCCTGCGTGATGGCGGGATCGCGCCGTGTCCAGTCCGCCCGCAGCAGTGCGACACGCCGCGCCGCAAAGTCGGCCAGGACCGCCTCGTCGGCCAGCGTCGTGTGCTTGTTGTACTGGCAGGTCACGCACCAGGCGGCGGTGAAGTCCACGAACACCGGCCGGCCCGCCGCCAGCGTCTCGCGCACGGCCTGTTCGGACCATGTCTGCCAACGATCGGACGATGCGGACTGCACAGGGGCCACCGGCGCGGCGCGCAGCACGTAAGGCCCCATCGTCCACGCCGCCAGCGCCGCGCCCACCAGAGCCAGCGTCGCCAGGGCCATGCGGGCCCGGCCCCGCAGCGTGAAGGTCCACACCGCCAGGGCCAGCGCCACCAGCAGCACGAGCAGCGCGCCCGCGCCGTCGATGCCACTGAGCTGTCCGAGCACCCACACCAGCCAGGCCACGGTGGCGAACATCGGGAACGCCATCAGCCGGCGAAAGGTCTCCATCCACGCGCCGGGCCGCGGCAGCCAGGCGGCCACCGCGGGCACCCAGCTGGCGGCCAGATAGGGCAGTGCCATGCCGACGCCCAGCGCGGCGAACACCAGCAGCGCCTGGGCCGCGGGCAGGGCGATGGCCAGCCCCAGCGAGGCGCCCATGAAGGGCGCGGTGCAGGGCGATGCGATGGCCACTGCCAGCACGCCGGACAGAAAGGCGTCGGCCACCGGGTGCCGGGCCTGCAGCGAGGCCACGCCCGAGGGCAGCATCGCGCCGAACTCGAACATGCCGGCCAGGTTCAGGCCAATCAGGGTGAACAGGGCGGCCAGTGCGGCGACCACCACGGGCGACTGCAGCTGGAAACCCCAGCCCAGTTGCTCGCCCGCCGCGCGCAGGGCCAGCATCGCGCCGCCCAAGGCGAGGAAGGAGCACACCACGCCAGCGCCATAGGCCAGCCCGCCGATGCGGTGGCTGCGCCGGTCCTGGCCGTGGCGCGTGAAGCCCACCACCTTCACCGCCAACACCGGGAAGACGCAGGGCATGAGATTCAGGATCAGGCCGCCGATCAGCGCGCCCAGCAAGGCCGCAGCGAGCGAGGGCGGCACGGAGGCGACGCGCGTGCTGTCGGCGTTACGGCGCAGCGCCTCTTCGAGCGCCGGCGAGACGGCAGCGGGCGGCGTCACTGCCGGCCAGGTGCCGCTGATCGTCAGATCGGCGCGCCAGCCCTGCGCGCCATCGGCGACGACCACCGGCAGCCCCTTGGGCGCGTCACTGCGCTGCGCCGACAGCGGCAGCTTCGCGGTCCAGGTCGCGCCCTCCCAGGCCTGAGTCCACGCCCCTGCGGGCTCGATGATCGCGGTCGTCTCGGGAAAGATCTCCAGGCGCTTGCCGCGTACTGCGGCCGGCAGGCCGGTGACCGAGACCGACAGGGTCTGGCCGTCGACCTTTGCCGCTTGCGCACCGGCGCCTGTCAGCGGTCGCGGCTGCGCGTCCCACGCCGCCTGGAAGGCTGCGCCATGCAGCGCGGTACTGCCTCGCACCGGCAGGCGCAGCGTGAATTCGCCGTCTTCTGGAATGCATTCCTTGCGGCACACGAGCCAGTTGGCCTTGAGCTTTACCTCCAGGTCGGCGCCCAGGGGCAGGAAGCCGGGTGCGAGCAACAGCGGCACCGGCAGCAGCACGGTCCCCTCGTAGCCGTAATTGGCAAGGTTCCCCAGCGGGAACTTGCGCGGTACGGGCCAGGCGATCTCGCCGGCGCTCACGCCCGCGGGCAGGGTCCACGCCAGCGTGGTGGGCAGGCCCGAGTCGCCCGGGTTCTTCCAGTAGGTGTGCCACTGGGGCTGATGGGTGATCTGCAGGCCCACCCACAGCGGCTTGCCCGGCGACACCCCCTCGGGCGCGTGGGCCAGGAGTTCGGCGCGCACGCGTTCGGTGGTGACGACCGATTGGGCTGACGCTGCGAGTGGCAGCGCGACCCCGGTCCAGAGGCAGATGACCAGGAGAAGACGAGTGAACATGCGCTTGCGGGCCGGGAGGGAGTGCCCCCGTCATTGTCGGGCTTTCTGAATACGCGGGTGTCCAGGTGCCTCGCGAGACCCGCGCACCGATCACCTGGCGGCGGGCTCCCCGGTCATTGCGGCAGCGGCAGCGCCGTCTCGTACCGCACCTGCTTGAGCGCGAAACTGGAGCGGATCTTTTCCACGCCCGGGATGGGTGTGAGCTGGTTCAGGATGAAACGCTCCAGCGCCGCGATGTCGGCCACGGCGACCCGGATCAGGTAATCGCTGTCGCCCGTCATGAGGTAGCACTCCATCACCTCCTCATGCTCGGCGATGCGGCGCTCGAATTCGGCCAGCGCCTCGCGTGACTGCGCCTTCAGGCTGATCGAGATGAACACGTTCAGCCCCAGCCCCAGCGCCTTGGGGTTCACCAGGGCCACATAGCGGCGGATCACCCCGGCCGCCTCCAGCGCCTTGACCCGCGCCAGGCAGGGCGAGGGCGACAGGTGCACGCGCTGCGCCAGCGCGACATTGGTGAGCGAGCTGTCACGCTGCAGCTCGGCGAGGATGCGCAGGTCGAGGGCGTCGAGTTCCATGAAATTCTGCAGATTATGAATTTTGAAGCATATTTTGCCGCCAAGGCCGCCTTTCTGCCAGTGTTCAGCATGGAATTCTTGCGGGCCCTGCCTACAGTGACGGTCACCCTCGGAGCGCCCCATGACCGACCACAGCCTCTCCCGTTTCCTGTCCGACGCCTCGGGCGACACCGACCCCGCCGAGACCGCCGAATGGCGCGACGCGCTGCGTTCCCTGGTCGCCTCGCAGGGGCCCGCGCGTGCGCGCTACATCCTGGACGAACTCGCGGCCTTGGCGCGCGACCCGCATATCGGCTGGTCGCCCGAACTGGTCACGCCCTACGTCAACACCATTCCCGTCGATCGCCAGCCCGTGTTCCCCGGCGACCTCGCGATCGAGGAACGCCTGGCGTCCCTGATGCGGTGGAACGCGCTGGCCATGGTGGCCCGCGCGAATGCCGCCTACGGCGAACTCGGCGGCCACATCGCCAGCTACGCCAGCGCCGCGGACCTGTTCGAGGTCGGCTTCAACCATTTCTTCCAGGCGCGGCGCGAGGGCCACGGCGGCGACCTCGTCTTCTTCCAGCCGCATAGCGCACCCGGTGTCTACGCGCGCGCCTTCCTGGAGGGCCGACTGTCCGAGGCGGACCTCGCCCACTACCGCCAGGAGATCACCGCCCCCGCAGCCAGCGCGCGCGGCCTCTCGAGCTATCCGCACCCCTGGCTCATGCCCGACTTCTGGCAGTTCCCCACCGGTTCCATGGGGCTGGGTCCCATCAGCTCGATCTACCACGCGCGCTTCATGCGTTACCTCACGCACCGCGGTCTGCTCGATTGCGCGGGAAGAAAGGTGTGGGGCGTCTTCGGCGACGGCGAGATGGACGAGCCCGAGAGCATGAGTGCGCTCACCCTCGCCTCGCGCGAGAAACTCGACAACCTGGTGTGGGTCGTCAACTGCAACCTGCAGCGCCTGGACGGCCCGGTGCGTGGCAACGGCCGCATCGTCGACGAGCTGGAAAAACTCTTTCGCGGCGCCGGCTGGAACGTCATCAAGCTGCTGTGGGGCAGCGACTGGGACGGCCTGTTCGCGCGCGACTCCGAAGGCGCGCTGGCCCGCGCCTTCGCGCACACGGTCGACGGCCAGATGCAGACCTTTGCAGCCAAGGACGGCCGCTTCAACCGCGACACCTTCTTTGGCCAGAACGAGGCCCTCGCCCGC
>CAZUKC010000142.1:0-4893 GCA_964620375.1 uncultured Ramlibacter sp.
CCGCCAAGAACGCCCCCGCGGGCAGCGAGACCGCCGTCGCCGTGCTCAAGAGCGCCGTTGCCGCTGGCAACAACGCCCTGGAGTCCGTGCAGAAGGCCGTCAAGCAGGCCACCGAAGTGGCCGAAGCCAACTTCAACGCTGTCGCCAACACGGCCGTCAACGCCACCAAGACGACCGCACGCGCCAAGCGCTGATCCTGCGGCGCCCGCCCCGGAACTCCCCAGGGCGGCCCGTTACCTAGACCATGACGCCTTGCCTTTGCAGGGGTCCTTCAGGTTGTCTCCTCGGGTCCTTTCGACACCTGTGAAGGTTCAGGGATCCCTTAGCCCCAGCTGCAAGGCTGGGGCTTTTTTCTTGTCCGTCGTACCCCCGCCTCGCCACATTCTGATAATAGGAATGATTCGCGTTTGTGTTATACTCGCGGGACGCTCTTCAGACCCCATCCCCGCCCCGACATGACCCGTCTCCACCTTGCAGCCCTCTCCCTCCTGTGCGCCCTGACCGCCGCGCCCGCAGCCGCCCAGCAGCAGGTCCTGAACCTCTATTCGGCCCGCCACTACGCCACCGACGAGGCCCTGTACGCCAACTTCACCAAGGCCACCGGCATCCGCATCCAGCGCGTGGACGCCGACGATGCGGGCATCCTGGCCCGACTGAAGGCCGAGGGAGCGGCTTCGCCCGCCGACGTGATCCTGCTGGTCGACGCGGCCCGCCTGCACAAGGGCGAGGTCGACGGCCTGTTCAAGCCAGTGAAGTCCAAGCTGCTGGAGGACGCCCTGCCCGCCCAGTACCGCGCCGCGCCCACCGCGGAGGGCACCGCCTGGTTCGGCTTCTCGACCCGCGCCCGGGTGATGGTTTATGACAAGGCCAAGGTCAAGCGCGAGGACATCGACACCTACGAGGAACTGGCCGATCCGAAGCACAAGGGCAAGGTCTGCCTGCGCTCGGGCTCGCATCCCTACAACCTCTCCCTGTTCGGTGCCGTCACCGCGCACCTGGGCGAGCAGAAGGCCGAGGCCTGGCTCAAGGGCATCGTGGCCAACCTGGCGCGCGACCCCAAGGGCGGCGACACCGACCAGATCCGCGCCGTCGGCGCGGGCGAGTGCCAGATCGCGGTCACCAACACCTACTACATCGCCCGGCTGATGCGTTCCACCCAGCCCGAGGACAAGGCGCTGATGGAGAAGGTGGGCGTGGTCTTTCCCAACCAGTCCAGCTGGGGCACGCACCTGAACATCGCCGGTGGTGCCGTGGCCCGCCACGCCCGCAACACCGCTGCCGCAGTGAAATTCCTGGAGTACCTGGCCAGCCCCGAGGCACAGGCCTACTTCGCCAACGGCAACAACGAATGGCCCACCGTCCGCGGCGTGAAGGTGAACAACCCGGCCCTGCAAGCCATGACCGGCGGGGACTTCAAGGCCGAGACCCTGCCGCTGTCGACCGTCGGCGCCAACACCGTGAAAGTGCAGCAGATGCTCGATCGCGTGGGTTTCAAGTAAGGAAGCAACGATAATGTGACGTTTACGTCAACGTCACATCCTTCAGGAGTTCACATGGAAATCAGCGGCAAGGTCTTCATCGTCACCGGCGGCGCCTCGGGCCTGGGCGAAGGCACGGCGCGCATGCTGTCCCAGGCGGGCGGCAAGGTGGTCATCGCCGACATGCAGGTCGAGAAAGGCGAGGCCATCGCCAAGGAAATCGGCGCCGCCTTCGTCAAGTGCGACGTGAGCAGCGAAGCCGACGGTCAGGCCGTGGTCGCCAAGGCCGTCTCCATGGGCAAGCTGATGGGCCTCGTGAACTGCGCCGGCATCGCCCCCGCCGAAAAGACCGTGGGCAAGAACGGCGCGCACAACCTGGGCGTGTTCACCAAGGTCGTGGCGGTCAACCTGGTGGGCACCTTCAACATGATCCGCCTGGCGGCCGAAGCCATGTGCAAGAACGAGCCTGAGCCCACCGGCGAGCGCGGTTGCATCGTCTCCACCGCCTCGGTGGCGGCCTATGACGGCCAGATCGGCCAGGCCGCCTACAGCGCCACCAAGGGCGGCGTCGTCGGCATGACCTTGCCCATCGCCCGCGACCTCGCGCGCAACGGCATCCGCAACATGACCATCGCCCCCGGCATCTTCGGCACGCCCATGATGTTCGGCATGCCCCAGGACGTGCAGGACGCACTGGCCGCCGCGGTGCCCTTCCCCTCCCGCCTGGGCACGCCGCAGGACTACGCCAAGCTCGCCCGCCACATCTTCGAGAACGACATGCTCAATGGCGAAGTGATCCGACTGGACGGCGCCATCCGGCTGGCGCCGCGCTGAGCGCCCCACAGCCCCGACGGCAGCGCCGTGCGGGGCTAACATGGCGGCCCACCCTCTGGATGCCGCCATGCCCTCCTCAATTGCCTTTTCGCGCCTGACCACGGCGCTGCGCCTGTCGCTTCTGGCGAGCAGCGCCCTGTTGGCCGCCTGCGCCGGCCTGGCCACAACCGCGCCGCCCACCCCGCCTGCGCAGGCGCCCGCCTTCACCTACCAGCCGCCCCTGCAGCCCGAGGTGGCCTCCGGCACCACCGAGAAAGTCGGCTGGTCGGTACGGCGCTTTGCGGTCGCCGCGGCCAATCCGCTGGCCTCCCACGCGGGCTACGAGGTCCTGAAGGCCGGTGGCAGCGCGGTCGATGCCGCGGTGGCCGTGCAGATGGTGCTTACCCTGGTCGAGCCGCAATCCAGCGGCATCGGCGGCGGGGCCTTCCTGCTGCATTTCAACGGCCAGGATGTCCAGGCCTTCGACGGGCGCGAGACGGCTCCGGCGGCGGCGGACGAAAAACTGTTCCTCGGCGCCGACGGCAAGCCCCTGCCGTTCTACGACGCGGTGGTGGGGGGTCGCTCGGTCGGCGTGCCGGGTGCGGTGCGCATGCTCGAGATGGCACACCGCCAGCACGGTCGGCTGCCGTGGGCACAACTGATGCAGCCGGCCATCGTGCTGTCCGAGGGAGGCTTTCCCGTCAGCCCGCGGCTGCACACCCTGCTTCGCAACGACGCCCACCTGAAAAAGGATCCGGTGGCGGCGGCCTATTTCTACCGGCCCGACGGCGAGCCGCATCCGGTGGGCACCGTGCTGCGCAACCCCGAGCTTGGCGCCGTCCTGCGACGCATCGCCGCCGAAGGCGCACGGGCGCTGCACGAGGGGCCCGTGGCACAGGCCATCGTCGCCAAGGTCCGCCAGCACCCGACCAACCCGGGCACGATGACCCTGGGTGACCTGGCCGCCTACCAGCCCAAGACACGCGCGCCCCTGTGCCACGACTGGCGGGCCAGTGGACGCGACTGGCGCGTGTGCGGATTTCCGCCGCCCAGCTCGGGCGCGATCGCGATTGGGCAGATCCTGGGGATCCTGGCGCACACGAACGCCGCGCAGCTGCCGCTGCAGGACGGCCTGCCCTCGGCCGACTGGCTGCACCTGTACACCGAGGCCGCACGCCTGGCCTTCGCCGACCGCGCGCAGTACGTGGCCGATCCCGACTTTGTGGCGCCGCCTGCGGGCCGCTGGCAGAGCCTGCTCGATCCGGCCTACCTGGCCGACCGCGCGCGCCTGATCGGGCCCCAAAGCCTGAAGGTCGCCACCCCCGGCACGCCGGGGGGCGAAAAGACGTCGCTCGCACCCATGCCCGACCAGCCCGAGTTCGGCACCTCGCACCTGTCCATCGTGGACGGCTACGGACAGGCCCTGGCCATGACCACCACCATCGAGGACCAGTTTGGCGCCCGCCAGATGGTGACCACCGATCCGGCGCGCCCCGGCGGATTCTTGTTGAACAACGAGCTCACTGACTTCAGCTTCGCCCCCGCCGACGCCCAGGGCCGTCCGATTGCCAACCGGGTGCAAGCGGGCAAGCGTCCGCGCTCGTCGATGTCTCCCACGCTGGTGTTCGACAAGGCCACCGGCCAGCTCGTGATGACGGGTGGCAGCCCCGGTGGCGCGCTCATCATCCACTTCACCGCCAAGACCCTGGTGGGCACGCTGGGCTGGGGCCTGAACGCGCAGCAGGCGATCAACCTGCCCAACTTCGGATCGAACAACGGGCCGACGCTGTTGGAGGAAAAGCGCTTCCCGGCTGCGACGGTGCAGGCCCTGCGCCAGCGCGGCGCCGAGGTGCGCGAGCAGGCCATGACCAGCGGCCTGCAGGCCCTCACCCGGGTGCCGGGCGGCTGGTTCGGGGGCGCAGACCCGCGGCGTGAGGGTGTGGTGATGGGTGAATAATCCCGTCTGACATGGCCATCCCCGACTCGTTCCTGCAGGAATTGCTCGCCCGCGCCGACGTGGTCGAGATCGTCGGGCGCTATGTGCAACTGAAAAAGACCGGCGCCAACTTTTCCGGCCTGTGCCCCTTCCACTCCGAGAAGTCACCCTCCTTCACCGTCAGCCCCACCAAGCAGTTCTATCACTGCTTCGGCTGCGGCAAGCACGGCAACGCGATCGGCTTTCTCATGGAGCACGCCGGCATGGGCTTTGTCGAGGCGGTCAAGGACCTGGCGGGCCAGTTCGGCCTGCAGGTGCCCGAGGACGACCGCTCGCCCCAGGACCGCGCGCTGGCCGCGCAGCAGCGCGAGAAGCAGGCCACGCTCACCGACGTGCTCGAGAAAGCCGGTGAGGCCTACCGCAAGCACCTGAAGCAGTCGCCACGCGCCATCGAGTACCTCAAGGGCCGCGGCCTCTCGGGCGAGGTGGCGAGGCAGTTCGGACTGGGCTACGCGCCCGAGGGCTGGCGTAGCCTGGCCAGCGTGTTTGCGCAGTACGACGACCCGCTGCTGGTCGAGTCAGGCCTCGTGATCGTCAACGAAGACGACGACAAGCGCTACGACCGCTTCCGCGACCGGGTGATGTTCCCCATCCGCAACGTCAAGG
>CAZUKC010000143.1:0-4875 GCA_964620375.1 uncultured Ramlibacter sp.
TGCAGCTGGCGATGGTGGCGGCGCACTTCACCGCCGACCAGGCCGACGCGCTGCGTCGCTCGATGGCGGCGTGGTCACGCAAGGGCGGTGTGCACAGGTTCAGGCAGCCGCTGGTAGAAGGCATGGTGCGCCGCGGCTACCCGCAGGAGTTCGCCGAGGGCATCTTCCGGCAGATTGAGGGCTTTGGCGAATACGGATTCCCTGAGAGCCATGCGGCCAGCTTCGCGCTGCTGGTGTATTTCAGCAGCTGGTTCAAGTGCCATGAGCCGGCCTGCTTCCTGGCGGCGATGCTCAATTCGCAGCCGCTGGGGTTTTATACGCCCTCGCAGCTGGTGCAGGACGCGCAGCGCCATGGCGTGGAGGTGCGGCCCGTGGACGTGACGGCCAGTGACTGGGACTGCACGCTGGAGCCGCCGGGCGCGGCGCGCGAGGCGGATGAACCGGTGACGGGTGAGGGCAGCATGCTGCAGCCGGCGGTGCGCCTGGGTCTGCGGATGGTGGCGGGGCTGGGGGAGGCGGCGGCGCGGCGCATCGTGGCGGCGCGGGGAGTGGGTCCGGCGTTCGAAGGCGCCGAGGACCTGGCCCTGCGCGCCGGGCTGGACCGCGGCGACCTGTCCGCCCTGGCGGCGGCGGATGCCCTGTCCGCGCTCGCAGGCCATCGGCGTCAGCAGGTGTGGGCGGCCACCGCCACGCGCCATGCGTCGGGTCTATTGCGCGAGGCGCCGATCCGCGAGGTGCCGGTGCAGCTGCCCCTGGCCCCCGAGGGCGAGGACATCGTGTTCGACCATGCGTCCACTGGCCTGACCCTGCGTCGGCATCCGCTGGCCCTGCTGCGTGCGCGCCTGGACGCCGCGGGCTGGCACAGCGCGCAGCGGCTGCAGACCCTGGCCGACGGCCAGCGTGCGCGCGCCTGCGGCATCGTCACCATGCGCCAGCGCCCGGGCACGGCCAAGGGCACGCTGTTCCTCTCGCTGGAGGACGAGACGGGCACCGTCAACGTGATCGTCTGGCCCGCGATCGTGCAGGCGCAGCGCGACGTGCTGTATCGGGCGCGCCTGCTGGCGGTGGAGGGTGTGTGGCAGCGTGACGAGGCCAGCGGCGGGCGGGTGCGGCACCTGGTGGCGCGCCGGGGCGAGGACCTCACGCCCTGGCTGGGACGGCTGGCGAGGGAAGGGCGCAGCCGGGATTTTCATTGACCTCAGGAGCGCAGTCGCGCGAAGTCGAAAGCCAGTTGGCGGTGGTGCCTGATCGACAGGAGGTAGACGCACTTGCGTGCACTGATCAACGTGTACAGCAAGAGGTAGTCGCCGTGCAGGTATTCCCGTAGGCTGCTGGCAGCTCCGAGTGGCAGTGCGGCGAGCTGGGCCAGAGCTTCAGCGGATTGCGGCGGACGGTCCAGGTAACGCCGGCCGATACGCGGAAATCGGGCCAGGTTAGGGATGACGGTTCCGCGCAAGGCGTCCAGCAGTTCGTCGAATGCAAAAGCGGCGCCAGCTTCCGTCAGGAAGGCTTCGATGGCGTCCAGACGCTCGAGAAAGCTCGCCGTCGCCTCGACCCGGTAAGTGGCCTCAGCCACGCTTGCGTACTGCTTTTTGAGACGCGGGGGTCTTCCGACGCGCGTCGGCTGCGCGGCGCTTCTGTACCGCGGCCAGCGCGGTATCTGCACCACGCGTACGGCCCGCTTCGATGTCCGCGAGGCCGCGTTTCGCGTCCTCGATCAGCAGCAGGTGGATCCGCTCGCTTTCGAGTCGGTGGTAGTAGTCCAGGCGCTCGGCGTCGATCAGGGCGACGTAGCTTTCCCCGTTCTTGGTGATGATCTTTTCAACGCCTGCCTTGGCCTCGTCGGCCAGTTCGGAGAGATGGGCTCGGGCCTGGGTGAGAGGCACCACGTCGCGGGCTGAGAACACCATGCGGGGCTCCGTCAATAAAGTACAGAATACTGTACATCTTACTGCCTGCCCTAGCAAGGCAAGCCCCGGCGTGTCAACCTGCCTGTGGCTGCTCGTACCAGCCCCGGGTGGCATTGACCACCCGCACCACCGCCAGCATCACCGGCACCTCGATCAGCACGCCCACCACAGTGGCCAGGGCTGCCCCCGAGTGAAACCCGAACAGGCTGATGGCGGCGGCCACCGCCAGCTCGAAGAAGTTGGACGCGCCGATGAGGGCCGAGGGGCAGGCCACGCTGTGCTTCTCGCCCAGTCGGCGGTTGAGCCAGTAGGCCAGCGCCGAGTTGAAGATCACCTGCACCAGGATAGGCACGGCCAGCAGGGCGATCACCAACGGCTGGCGCAGGATGGCTTCGCCCTGGAACGCGAACAGAAGCACCAGCGTGGCCAGCAGCGCGCCGATGGACCAGGGGCCGATGCGCGCCATCGCGGCCTCGAAGGCCGCCGGACCGCGCGCGAGCAGGGACTTGCGCCAGGCCTGCGCGATCAGCACCGGGATCACGATGTACAGCACCACCGAGGTGAGCAGCGTGTCCCAAGGCACCACGATCGCGGACATGCCCAGAAGCAGACCCACCAGCGGCGCGAAGGCGACCACCATGATGCTGTCGTTCAGGGCCACCTGCGACAGCGTGAACAGCGGGTCGCCATTCGTGAGGCGACTCCAAACGAACACCATCGCGGTGCAGGGCGCCGCTGCCAGCAGGATCAGGCCGGCGATGTAGCTGTCCAACTGGTCGGCTGGCAGCCAAGGCGCGAACAGCTGCCGGATGAAGAGCCAACCCAGGAAGGCCATCGAGAAGGGCTTGACCAGCCAGTTCACGAACAGGGTGACGCCGATGCCGCGTACGTGCTGGCGCACCTGACCGAGGGCGCCGAAGTCCACCTTCACCAGCATCGGGATGATCATCACCCAGATCAACAGGCCCACCGGCAGGTTCACGCGTGCGACCTCCAGCGCGCCGATGGTCTGAAACACGCTGGGCAGCCATTGCCCCAGCGCAATGCCTGTCACGATGCACAGCGCCACCCAGAGGGTGAGCCAGCGCTCGAAGAGGTTCATGGGAACCGGTGCCGGCGTGTCGGCGGTCGAGGCGGGCGCGTTCATATGTCGGCCTTTGCGAGATCGCGCGCCGCCTGGCCGATCGCCAGGCGGTCCAGGCGATCCGGCGGCAGGTTCACGAAGGTCTCCAGGCGCCGGCGTATCAGGTGCAGGGTCTGCCGAAAGGCCTCGCGCTGCTTCTCTTCACCGCCGTCGATGGCGGAGGGATCTGCATACCCCCAGTGCGCGGTGGCCGGTTGGCCAGGCCAGTAGGGACAAGCTTCGCCGGCGGCGTTGTGGCAGACGGTGATCACCAGGTCCATGTGCGGTGCGTCGGGGGTGGCGAATTCGTCCCAGCTCTTGCTGCGAAGACCCTCGGTGGCGATGCCGGCCTTGTGCAGCGTCTCGAGGGCCAGGGGGTTGGGCTTCTGGTTCGCGCGCGGGCTGCTGCCGGCGGAATACGCCCGAAAGCGCCCCGCGCCAAGGTGATTGAGCAGGGCCTCTGCGAGGATGCTGCGCGCGGAGTTGTGGGTACACAGGAACAGGACGTTCAGAGAGGTCATGGTGCTTGGGTGAGGAGATGGCTCATGCCCTGCACGCGACAGGCGTCACGCCGCAGGCCGCGCCTTCGCAGCAGTTGTCGGTGAGGTAGGCCATCAGGCCGTTCATGCGCTCGAAGCGGGCGCGGTAGATCAGGTGGCGGCTGGCGCGTTCTTGCGAGACCAGACCCGCGTGCGTCAGCTCCTTTAGGTGAAAAGACAGGCTACTGGGCGACACGCCCAGGCCCGCCGCCAGCAGGGTGGGGGTCAGGCCCTCGGGGCCCGCCACCACCAGCGCGCGAAACACCTGCAGGCGTACGGGCTGGGCGAGGGCGGCAAGCGCCTGGATCACGTCCTGTTCTTCCATATTTCAATAATAATCGAAATGTACAGCCATGTACAAGCCTTCGGCCATGCCGCGGACTGGGTCAGTCCTTATAGGAGGGATCGAGCCGATCGAGCTTGCGCAGGAGCGCGGGCCAGGCGATCTCCGGGCCCTGACCGGCGGTGGCGACCTTCATCACCTCGCCCAGTCCCTGAAGGATGGCCGGGTCGACGGTGACCAGCTCGCCACCCGCCTGCGCGTCGATCTGGATGCGGCAGGCGTTCTCGAAGGTGTACATGCGCAGGAAGGCCTCGGGGATGTTGCGTCCGACCGTCAGCAGACCGTGATTGCGCAGCACCAGGTGGGCCTTGTCCCCCATGTCACGCACCAGGCGGGGCTTCTCGTCGTCGCGCAGCGCTACGCCCTCGTAGTCGTGATACCCCAGCGAGGCCAGCACGAAGGTGCTTTGCTGGCTGATTGGCAGCACACCGCACTTCTGTGCGCTGACCGCCACGCCGGCGCGGGTGTGCGTGTGCAGCACGCAGCCCACGTCGTGCCGGGCGTCGTGGATGCAGCTGTGGATCACGAAGCCCGCCGGGTTCACGGGAAAGGGCGAGTCGATCACCTTGCGGCATTCGTCATCGACCTTCACGAGTGACGAGGCGGTGATCTCGTCGAACATCAGGCCGTAGGGGTTGATCAGGAAATGGTGGTCGGGTCCGGGCACCCGTGCGCTGATGTGGGTGAACACCAGGTCGCTCCATCCGTAGTGCGCCACCAGCCGGTAGCAGGCGGCGAGCTGCACGCGCAGGTCCCATTCCTGGGGGCTGACCTTGTCCTTGAGCGAGGGGATGTTCATGGGGCGTGACTCCTGGGGCGGGACGGCCATTCTTCAGGGTGCCGGCCGCCGGGGCAGTCGCGTCGACGACAGGGGCCACAGGGCGGAGCAAGCAATTAGCCCCGAGTGGAGCGGGCGATGGGAATCGAACCCACGTCTTGAGCTTGGGAAGCTCAGGTCCT
>CAZUKC010000144.1:0-4821 GCA_964620375.1 uncultured Ramlibacter sp.
CGCCTCGCACCACCTGCAGCAGCTGCACGATGAACTCGATCTCGCGAATGCCGCCGCGCGAGAGCTTGACGTCGTTGGCCCGCTCGGGCCGTCCGGCGCTGCGGCGGGACGCGTGCTCGCGGATCTGCCGGTGCAGCACCCGCAAGGACTCGAACACGCCGTAGTCCAGGTAGCGACGGAACACGAAGGGCAGGATGGTGCCGCGCAGGGCGCGCGCACTGCGGTTGTCGATGGCCTCGCGCGGCGCCACCACCCGGCTCTTGAGCCAGGCGAAGCGTTCCCACTCGCGGCCCTGCACCTGCAGGTAGTCCTCGAGCGCGTCCTGCGAGATGGCCGGCGGGCCCGAATTGCCGTTGGGACGCAGCGCCAGGTCGACGCGAAACACGAAGCCGTGCTCGGTGGTCTCGCCGATCAGCGCGTAGATCAGCCGCACCGCCTTGGCGAAGTACTCGTGGTTGGAGAGGCGTCCGCGCCCACCTTCCACGCCGGCGGTCTCGCCGTCGTGGTCGTAGATGTAGATCAGGTCGATGTCGCTGGACACGTTCAGCTCGCGTGCCCCGAGCTTGCCCATGCCCACCACCCACAGGTGGGCGCGCTGGCCCTGCGGCCCCTGCGGCGCGCCGTGCACCGCGTCCAGCTGGGCCTGGGCGGACTGGCAGGCCTGGTCCAGGGTGAACTCGGCCAGCTCGGTTACCGCCCGCGTGATCATGTCCAGGGGTGCCTGCCGGTCGCAGTCGAGGACGATCAGGCGTTCCATCACGATCTGGCGCAGGATGCGCAAGGCGGTGGGCAGGTCGTCGCCGCGCGCGCGCAGGGCCTCGAAGGCCACCGCCAGGGTGGCATGGGTGGGCGCGCCGGTCGGCAGCAGCCCGAGTTCGGCGGGGTAGCGCCGCCGCAGTCGCTGGGCGAAACGGGAGTGGCTGGACAGCGCCGCGATGGCCGGAACCGCCGCCGTGCTGTCTGCTGCACCGGGGGTCATAATTCCTGCCACGTCCTCGTTTTCATGAAAGATTCTGTGCAGCCCTCGCGCCGCCTGCGGGCGTTCAGCGTCGTGGCCAGCAGCCTGTGGTGGACCCTGGTGGTCCTGTGGTTGCTGCTGGCGCTCGCCTGGGGCGCGCTACACGTCTGGATTGTGCCGCGAATAGACGAATGGCGCCCCGTCGTGGAACGCCAGGCCACGCAGGCCTTGGGGGTACCCGTGCGCATCGGGTCTGTCAGCGCGCGCAGCGACAGCATCATGCCCTCCATCGAGCTGCGCGACGTGGTGCTGTACGACGCCCAGAAGCGCGAGGCGCTGCGCCTGTCGCGGGTCGTGGTGGCCCTGTCGCCGCGGTCCCTCTGGAACCTGGGCTTCGAGCAGCTGTACGTCGAGGGTCCCGCGCTGGACGTGCGCCGCTCGGCCGACGGTCGCCTGTGGGTGGCGGGCATGGACATCTCGCGCGGCGGCGGCGACGAGCGCGTGGCCGACTGGTTCTTCCGCCAGCGCGAGGTGGTCGTCCTGGGCGGCCTCCTGCGCTGGACCGACGAACTGCGCGGCGCCCCGCCGTTGGCCCTGACCGACCTGCAGTTTGTCGTGCGAAACAGCGCCCTGCGCCATGCCCTGCGCCTGGACGCAACCCCGCCGGCCGCCTGGGGCGAGCGCTTTAGCCTGCGCGGCGTCTTTCGCCAGCCTCTGCTGTCCACTCACCCCGGGCGCTGGCAGGACTGGAAGGGCCAGCTCTATGCCGACTTCGACGGGGTCGATCTCTCGCAGCTGCGTCAGTACGCCCACCTGGGCATCGAGGTGCGCTCCGGCCAGGGCGCCCTGCAGGCCTGGGCAGACGTGGACGAGGGCCGGATCACCGGCGGCGCGGCCCAGGTTGACCTGGCCAAGGTCGAGGCTTTGCTGGCCCCCGGGCGCGCGCCTGTGCTCCTGACCTCGGTCTCGGGCCGGCTCGCCGGCAAGCGGCTGGCCCAGGGTTTCGAGTTCGAAACACGCGACCTGCAGTTCCAGACCGCTGACGGACGACGTTGGCCCGGCGGCAATGTGGCGCTGACCTGGCAGGGCGCGGATGGCCGGCGGTCTGCCGAGGGCAAGCTGCAGGCAGACCGCCTCGACCTGGACGCCCTGCGCCGACTGGCCGGTCACCTGCCCCTGGACGCTGCCAGCCGCGCCCTGCTCGAAGCCCACGCGCCCAAGGGTCTGGTGGATCGACTCCAGGCGAGCTGGGAGGGGCCGCTGGACGCACCGCGTAAGTTCCAGGCGCGCGGCCGCGTGTCCGGCCTGGAGCTGCCGGTCCACACCCCCAGCGGCCGTCCGGGTCTGCGGGGGGTCACGCTGGACTTCGACGTCACCCAAGCCGGCGGCAAGGGCCGTCTGCAGGTGGAGCGCGGCGCGCTGGAGGTGCCGGCCCTGCTGGAAGACCCACGGGTGCCGATCGACCAGCTCAGCGCCGACCTGCACTGGCAGCAGACCGACACCCGCAGCACCGTGAGCGTGAGCGGCCTGAAGCTGCGCAACGCCGACCTGCAACTAGACGGCCAGTTCACCTGGCACTCCGGCGACGCCGCGCGCGGTCGCTGGCCCGGCGTGCTGGACCTGCAGCTGAACGTGGAACGTGCCGACGCAGCGCGGGTCTGGCGTTACCTGCCCCTGTCCCTGCCCAAGGCCACCCGGGATTACGTGCGCGAGGCGGTGACCGCGGGCCGCGCGAGCGAAGGCCGCATCCGCGTGCGCGGCGACCTGGCCGACTTCCCTTACACCCGGCCCGGCTCCGGCGAGTTCCGTATCAGCACGCGCCTGAGCGACGTCGGCTATGCCTTCGTGCCGCGCAGTGCCCAGCGCGGGCTCGGCACCTGGCGCGCCCTGGCCGGCCTGTCCGGCGAGCTGGTGTTCGATCGCAACGGCATGCAGCTGCATGGCGCGCGAGGCGGTTTTGCCGGCGCGCCCGGCCTGCAGGTCCAGGCCGACGCGGCGATCGCCGACCTGTCCGCCGCGGTCGTCACCATCAACGGCCAGGTACGCGGTCCGCTGGCCGAGTCCCTCGCCGTCTTCAACGCCAGCCCGGTAGCGGCCGCGATGGACCATCCCTTCGCCGGGGCCACCGCGGCCGGCCCCGCAGAACTGCGCCTGCGCCTGGCCATCCCCCTGGCGCAGCCCGAACGCGCGACGGTGCAGGGCGGCGTGACCTTCAGCGGCAACGACCTGCAAATCACGCCCGATGTGCCGGCCCTGTCGCGCCTGCGCGGCACCGCTTCCTTCACCGAGGGCGGCTTTGCGCTGGCGGGCGTACAGGCCCGCGCGCTCGGGGGCGACGTGCGCCTCGAGGGCGGTACGCGGGGACTTGCGCCCAATTCCCCCGAGCCGGCCTCGGTCGTGCGCATCCAGGGAACCGCCACGGCCGAGGGCCTGCGTCAGGCCCGCGAACTCGGATCGGTCGCCCGACTGGCACGGCAGGCCAGCGGGGCGACGGCCTACGCCGCCACGGTAGGCCTGCGTCCAGGCGGGGTCGACGTGCTGGTCACCAGCAGCCTGCAGGGCATGGCCCTGTCCCTGCCCGCGCCCCTGGCCAAGGCGGCCGACGCCGCCTTGCCCCTGCGCTTCGAGATCGCGCGGCAGGCAGGTGCGGGTGCAGGCGCCGCCCGAGCACAGGACCGGCTCTCGGTCGAACTGGGGCGCCTGGCGTTCGCCACCTACGTCCGCGACGTCTCCGGCCCCGAACCGCGTGTGTTGCGCGGTGCCCTGGGCGTGGGCCTGGGGCCAGGCGAATCCGCGCCCCTGCCCGAGCAGGGGGTCTACGCCAACATCAACTTCGCACAGTTCAACGTCGACGCCTGGGACCAGCTGCTTTCGGCGCCGGCGTCGGGGCCCGCCGACGTGTCGGCGGTGCAGGGCTACCTGCCCACCACCGCTGTCTTGCGAGCGCGCGAGTTCACTGTCAGCGGTCGCACCTTCCAGAACGTGCTGGTGGGTGGCTCGCGCGAGGGCCTGCTGTGGCGGGCCAACGTCGATGCCGCCCAGCTCAATGGCTACCTCGAGTACCGACAGCCCTCGGGCAACAGCAATGGCCGCTTGCTGGCCCGGCTGGCCCGGCTCTCCATTGCCGCGTCTGCTGCCACCGACGTCGAATCCCTGCTGGACGAACAGCCCGCCAGCATCCCGGCGCTGGACATCGTGGTCGACGATTTCGAGCTTCGCGGCAGGAAGCTGGGTCGACTCGAGATTGACGCCGTCAACCGTGGCAGCGAATGGCGCCTGAACAAGCTGGCCCTGACCACGCCCGAGGCCGGCTTCAACGCCACCGGCAACTGGGTCGCTGTCAGCGCGCAGCAGCCCGCGTCACGTGGTGCACGGCCTGCGCCCGAGCGCCGGCGCACCGTGATGAATTTCCGCCTGGACGTGGCCGACGCCGGCCAGCTGCTCACACGTATCGGCATGAGCGACGTGGTGCGACGCGGGCGCGGCAAGCTCGAGGGCCAGGTGGCCTGGCTGGGCTCGCCCCTGGCCCTGGACTATCCCACCCTCAGCGGCGCCTTCACCGTCAACGTGGAAACCGGCCAGTTCCTCAAGGCCGACCCCGGTCTGGCCAAGCTGCTGGGCGTGCTGAGCCTGCAGGCCCTGCCGCGCCGGCTGGCGTTGGACTTCCGCGACGTGTTCTCCGAGGGCTTCCCCTTTGACTTCGTACGCGGCGACGTCACCATCGCGCAGGGCATCGCCTCTACCAACAACCTGCAGATGAAGGGCGTGAACGCCGCAGTGCTCATGGACGGCCGCGCCGACATCGCCCGCGAGACCCAGGACATCAAGGTGGTGGTGGTGCCCGAGATCAACGCCGGCACCGC